>JARRPA010000016.1:0-11921 GCA_037383305.1 Gemmatimonadota bacterium
GAGGCCGACCTCCCCGATCCCTCCGAGCGTGTCCCCCTCCGCGATGATGTGGGTCTCGACGACCGGCATTTCCCGCATGCGCACGATCGGATAGCGGTCGAAGTTCCCCTCGGCGGCGCCACCGTTCTCGATGGAGATCCGGCCGTACAGCGCGGCCGACAGTCCGTAGACGATTCCGCTCTCCATCTGCGCCTCGATCGTGTCGGGGTTGATGGCGAAGCCGCAATCGATCGCGCATACGACCTTCGGCACGTGCACGGTTCCATCCTGGAGCTCGACCTCCGCCACCTGCGCCACGACGCTGCCGAAGCACTCCGCGACCGCACAACCCATGGCCCTTCCCTCCGCGACCGGACTCGCCTGCTGCGGCTGCGCACGACCGGATCCTCCGCCCGGCCAGCCCGCCTTCTCGGCCGCGAGCCGGAGGGCGCGGGCCCTTCGCGGATGGCCGCTCAGCAGTGCGAGCCGGTATTCGAGCGGATCCCGTCCGCCGGCCGCGGCCAGCTCATCCAGGAAGCACTCGGTGACCCAGATGTTCTGCGAGTTGGAAACGGCCCGCCAGAAATGCACGCTGACCGGAAGTCCCGGATCGGCCCAGGTGACGTGGATGTTGGGGATCGCGTACCCGAGATCACCGGCGTTCTCGGTCGCCGTCGGATCCACCCCGTCCCGCAAGCCGGCCCCGAGGCTCAACAGGATGGAGGGGCTGACCATACGGTGCTCCCATGCCACGGGCAGGCCTTCGTCGTCCAGCGCCCCGAGCAGTCGGTTGTAGGAGAGGGGTCGGTACGAGCCGCCCCGCATGTCGTCCTCGCGCGTGTACATCAGCTTGACGGGCGCCCCGAGTGCTTTCGAGGCTTCGACGGCGTCCCCCACGAAGTCGTTTCGGGATCGACGACCGAATCCGCCCCCCAGCATCTGAGTATGGACCAGCACCTTATCGACCGGCAGCCCCGTGATTCGGGCGGCGATATCCTGCGCCGAGGTCTGCGCCTGCGTGCCCGTCCAGATCTCGCATTCGTCGCTGCGCACGTCGGCCACGCAGTTCATCGGTTCCATGGTCGCATGGGCGAGAAACGGCGCTCGATACTCCGCCTCGATTCGCGTCGCGGAAGCGTCCGAGGCCGCGGGTACGTCGCCGTCGCTGCGGACCACCGCTCCGTCATTCGCCAGCGCGCGGCATCGATCCAGGATCGATGCGTCGTTCGCGTCTCCGAACTCTCCCGGGGTCCATTCTATCTCGAGCGCATCCCGTCCCGTCTTCGCCGCCCAGAATCCATCGGCCGCGACCACGACCCCGGCGGGGATCTCGACCACCTTCCGGACACCGGGGACGGCCAGGGCCGGTTCGGGGTCGAAACGGCGGACCGACCCACCGAACACCGGAGGACGGGCGACGAGCGCCGTCAGCATCCCCGGCACTTTGACATCCATCCCGAAGATCGCAGAGCCATCGGTCTTAGAGGGAGAATCGAGCCGACGGACCCTCGTTCCGATCAGCCGGTAGTCCGCGGCGTCCTTGAGCATGGGATCTTCCGGGGCGTCGAGCGTCGCGGCTTCGTCGGCCAGCTCGCCGAACGTGAAGACGCGTCCGGAGGCACGGTGCGCGATCCTGCCGTCCGCCGCGCTGCACTCTGATGCCGGCACGCCCCATCGCAGGGCCGCTGCCTCCGTCAGCATCTGGCGAGCCGAGGCACCGGCGACCCGCATCCTCTCGTAGTTCGTTCGCATGCTGGTGGACCCCCCCGTGCTCTGTCTGCCGTAGAGCTCCCGGTCCGCCGGCGCATGCTCCGTGCGAATCTGATTCCACGGCACGTCCAGCTCCTCGGCCAGCAGCATGGCCAACGCGGTATGCGTTCCCTGGCCCATCTCGGATTCGCTGAGAAGGAAGGTGACCGTGTCGTCCGTGCCGATCCGGATCCAGGCGTTCAACGTGCCCGGCCCGAGAGCCCCGATCGCCTCGGCCCGCCGGTCGCAGCCCACCAGGCTGAAGCCCAGTACGAGACCGGCGCCCGCCCCACCGCTCACGGCGAGAAACCCCCGTCTCGACAGCGTCTCGCCGATCATCGGTCACCTCCCAGCGCCGCGCGATGGATCGCGCGGCGAATCCGGCTGTACGTTCCGCAGCGACATAAGACCGGAGACATCCATTCATCGATCTGGTCGTCCGTGGGCGACGGGTGCTCCGCGAGTAGCGCGGCCGCCGTCATCACCTGCCCCGGCTGGCACCAGCCGCATTGAGGCACGTCGACTTCGAGCCAGGCCTGCTGGACGGGGTGCGACAGGTCGTCGGAGAGCCCTTCGATCGTCAGCACCTCCCTGTCTTCCACGCTCTCGACCGTTACGAGGCAGGCGTAGGCGACTTCGCCGTCCAGGTGGACGGTGCACGAGCGACACTGTCCGGTGCCGCAGCCGTACTTGGTCCCCGTCAGATCGAGCTCGTCGCGCAACACCCAGAGCAGGGGCGTATCACCGGGCACGTCCACCGTCCGGCTCATGCCGTTGACGGTAAGAGAGTACTGGGCCATGGTTGCATCCCGTCGTGAAGGTTCAACGAAAGTCTCAGACTCGGGCCGCCTCAGGTCAAGCCGGACTGCGCTCACCGTGGCGGCGCGGAGCGCGTTGAGCATAGACTCATGAGGTGGAGCGGGCCCGCGCTCGATCGGGTCCTCGTGCCGACGGGACCCGATTTCGAGGTGGATTTGTTCGCGACGATCATCGCCGGGCTGACGGCGGGCGCCGTGCACGTGCTGGCCGGTCCGGATCACCTTGCGGCCGTGGCCCCCCTGGCCGCGAACGGCGACGGCAGCCCCTGGCGCTCCGGGTTGTTCTGGGGATTCGGACACGCGGGCGGCGTCCTTCTCGTCGGGTTCGCGGCCATTCTGCTGCGGGGCCTGATTCCGATCGAGCTCCTCTCCGCGTGGAGCGAACAGCTCGTGGGCCTCGTTCTCATCGGGATCGGTGCCTGGGGCATCTGGCGAGCCAGACGCCAGGGGGTTCATACTCACGAACACTCGCACGGACAGGCCCGTCACGTCCATCTCCACGTGCACCCGGTGGATCGGGAGGAGAGACGCGAGCATGCCTCGGGATCGGATCATCCGCACGGCGGGACTCACGTTCACGCCCGGACGTCGGGGATGGCCCTCGGCGTGGGGATCCTGCACGGCCTCGCTGGAAGCGCCCACTTCCTGGGCGTGCTCCCGGCCCTCGCGCTTCCGACGAGGACAGCGGCGGCGGCGTACGTCGCCTGCTTCGGACTTGGAACGGTGGCGGCGATGACGGGATTCGCGGCACTGATCGGCCGACTGTCCGGTAGAAGCGCGGCGAGGGGCACCCGGGCGTATCAGCGTTTGTTGGGGGCTCTCGGCCTTCTCGCGATAGCAGTAGGAATCGTCTGGCTTCTGCCCTGACGTGCGGGATTCGAGGTTCGAGATGAGGCTGGCTGCGGCGATCGAATAACATGAATCCGGGCCCGGAAGAGGGAACGGGCAGAACAGGCGGAGCTTCATGCCGAAAACTCAAGCGATCCTCGTACTTCTCTTCCTTTCGATCGTGACACTGGCTTGTGGAGGACGCGCGGAGCGCGCTCCACCGGCGGATCTCGTGCTCCGGAACGGAAGAGTCGTGACGATGGATCCCGAGCTTCCCTACGGCACGGCCGTGGCGATCACGGGGGATCGGATCGGCTGGGTCGGCGACGAATCCGGGGTCGAGTCGTGGATCGATGCCGGAACGGAAGTGGTGGACCTGGGCGGACTCCTGACCGTCCCCGGTCTGATCGAAGGACACGCGCACTTCCTCGGCCTCGGCGAAGCCCTCGCCGGACTCGACCTGCTCGAAACGCAGTCGTGGGAGGAGGTTCTGGCACGAGTCGAGCAGGCGACCCGGGAGTCGCCTCCCGGAACGTGGATCGTGGGCCGGGGGTGGCACCAGAGCAAGTGGGAGCTGCCGGCCGATCCCTCCGTGCGGGGCTTTCCCGGCCACGACGCGCTCAGCGCCGTCTCCCCGGATCACCCGGTCGCGCTGAGCCATGCCAGTGGGCACGCGATCCTCGCCAACTCGCGGGCGATGCGGGAAGCAGGGGTGGACCGATGGACTCCCGACCCCGAGGGCGGCGAGATTCTGCGTTACGAGGACGGCAGCCCCTCCGGAGTGTTCATCGAGAACGCCGAGGAGTTGATCAATTCTGCGTACCGGCGCTGGCTCGATCGGATGCCCGAGGCCCGAAGGCGGGAACGAACCCGTGAGCAGATCAGGCTCGCGAACCGCGAGGCACTGCGAAACGGGATCACGACCTTTCAGGACGCCGGGGCATCTCCCGACGATGTGGAGGCCTACCGGGCGGCGATCGCGAATGGCGACCTGGACGTACGCCTCTGGGTGATGATCTCCGAGGCTTACGCGACACCCGGGATTCTGGACCGACTGAGACTGACCGACGACCCGACTCACCGATTGACCATCCGAGCGATCAAGGCGTACTCGGATGGGGCCCTCGGATCCAGGGGCGCCTGGTTGCTGGAGCCGTACGCGGACGACCCGGGGAATACCGGGCTGAGCACCGTGCCGATGGAGCGGATCCGGGCCGTGGCGGACATGGCGCTGAAGCACGGGTACCAGCTGTGCACGCACGCGATCGGCGATCGGGCCAATCGCGAAGTGCTCGACGTATACGAAGCCGCGTTCACGGCCAACCCGGAAGCGGCGAAGGACGCCCGGTTTCGGATCGAGCACGCCCAGATCCTCCATCCGGACGACGTGCCGCGATTCGCGTCTCTGGGCGTCCTGGCTGCCATGCAGGGCATTCACGCCGTGTCCGACGGTCCCTGGACGCCGGAACGCATCGGTCAGGATCGCACCGACGAGCGAGCCTTCCTTTTCCGGGATCTTCTGGATGCCGGGGTCGTCGTGTTGAACGGAACGGATGCACCTGTGGAACGGGTGGACCCGATCGCATCGTATGCCGGGGCGGTCACCGGCCTCACCGCGAATGGAAACGTATTCGTTCCCGATCACCTGATGACGAGGGAAGAGGGGCTTCGGTCGTACACGGTCTCCGCGGCGTACGGAGCGTTCGAGGAGGACAACCGGGGGTCGCTGACGCCCGGAAAGCTGGCGGATGTGACCGTGCTGTCCCGGAACATCCTCTCCGTGCCCGCCGAAGAGGTTGCCGGTGCGAGGCCGGTGATGACGATCGTGGGAGGCCGGATCGTCTGGAAGGCGGTGGAGACCGGCGTCGAGGACTAGAAGGAGATCGAAGAGATGACCCGCGAGTTATCGAAAAAGAGACGAGCATCCCGTTGCACACCTGCCCGGATCGGAAGCGTCGGCATCTGTCTCCCGATCGCGGCTGTGCTGAGCGGTTGTGGAGGAGCGCAACTGGAAGACGATCCGACTCTGGATCCGCTGGCCCAGGGCGGCGAGGCGCCGGCCGCCTTCGTGTTCATGTCCGATCGGACGGGGCAGGGCGACCTGTACGTAACCGACATCTCCGGATCTCGACTTCGTCAGCTCACGTTCTCGCCGGCCCCCGATTACAGCCCTCGGTGGGCCGATGGGACATCCACCCTCTACTTCCTGTCCGACCGGAGTCCGGAGCCGGGCGTCTACCGCATGACTCTGGAGCGCGACAGCGCCGTTTTCGTGCAGCCCAATCCCGCCGGTGACGAAGCGCCCAGTCCCTCGCCGGACGGCCAGTGGATCGCCTATCCGGCGACCCGGGATGGCAACGAGGACATCTACATCTCAAGGCCCGATGGGAGCGAAGAGCGGCGAATCACAGAGAACGAGGGCAACGACAGGCAGCCCGCCTGGTCGCCTGACGGGCGCTCCCTCGCCTTCACCTCGTTCCGAGACCGGAACGCCGAGATCTACACGATCGAGGTCTGGGGCGGGGCGCCGAGGAACATCACGCGCAACCGGTCGAACGACACGCACCCGTCCTGGTCCCCGGATGGCGAGATGATCCTGTTCGACTCCGACCGGCCGCCGAACGGAAATCCGGACATCTTCGTGACCGACCGGCGGGGAAGCCGCGTCCGGAACCTGACCAACCACGGAAGCGTCGACCTCATCGCTTCGTGGTCTCCCGATGGAAGATGGATCACCTTCGGTTCGAGCCGGGACGGGGACTGGGAGATCTACGCGATGCGCCCCGATGGATCCGACCAGCGGCGCCTGACCCGGAGCCGCGGATTCGACGGCGACGCGAACTGGGTTCCCGCCGGGAAGGTCCGCTGGGGTCCCGTCAGGCCCTGAACGACGCCGCGATCGGTCGGGGCTGACGGTCGCTGCGAAGACCGGACGACCGTCAGAGCGCCTCGGTTCGCGCGCGGAAGCGCTCGGCGAGGCGCGAGGCGATCGGGCCGGGTCTCCCCGAGCCGACGGGCTCTCCGTCGAGCTTCACGATCGGCAGGATCTCGGTCGTCGTGCCCGCCAGGAAGAGCTCGTCGGCCCCGCGCAGCTCTTCCACGAGAACGGGGCGCTCGGCGCTGGGGATCTCCGCCGCGGTACACAGTTCCAGCGCCACGGCTCGTGTGATGCCGGGCAGGATGTAGTTGCTCCTCGGCGCGGTCCGTACCTCGCCCCCGATCACCGCGAAGAAGCTCGAGCGAGTTCCCTCCAGTGCCACGCCGTCCCGGACGAGAACCGCCTCGTGGGCGTCCCGCTCGTGAGCATCCTGGGCCGCCATGCAGTTCGGCAGAAGCGAGATCGACTTGATGTCGCATCGCGTCCAGCGATGATCGGGCGCCGTGATCACCGCACAGCCCGCTGCGGGGTCCACGGAAGGAGTGAAGGAGCGCACCGTCAGGAAGACGGTGGGCTTCGCCGGTGTATCCGGAAAATGATGGACCCGGGGCGCGGCGCCTCGCGTCACCTGCAGATAGAGAATCGCATCGGCTGACTCGAGACCGTTTCGCGAGAGGAGCTGAGTCGCGATGTCGGGGATGGTGTCCGGGGCGACACCCTCGATTCGGAGCGCGGCCAGTCCATTCCGCATGCGCTCCATGTGCGCTTCGAGCTCGAAGGGCCGACCCCCGTAAAATCGGACTACCTCGTAGATCCCGTCGGCGAAGAGAAACCCCCGGTCGTCGGGAGATATGCGGACGTCGTCGCGATCGAGGTAGGCACCGTTGAAATAGACCATGTCGGGCATGGGATCGTGACCTCGTAAACTGACATCGGGCCGTCTGACGGCCTCGTGCTGCTCCGCCCGCCATTCGAGGGATGAATATAGCCCCGGTTACCGCTTCCGGCCCCCCCGGGCTCCACGCCCATTGCACTTCCGGGCGGTCGATAGTCCCTTGGGGACTACCGGGGCCGGTGAGAGGGTCCCGAGGAATTCACTACGGAGGACGCGATGGCGTATCAGCCTGGCTGTCAGGGCCGCGTGGTCGTAGGAGCCCTGCCCGAATCGGTTCAGCGAAGGCTGGTCTCGTTGCCGGGCGACTGGCTGGAGTACGATCCTCCCAGCGGCTCGATCGTGGTTCGGCACATCCAGCCGACCGACGATCCGGTGCTGCCGGCTGTCACGGTCGAGCTGGTTCGAATTCTTTCAGTGCTTCCCTTCGACAACCTGGCGGAGATCGAAGGTGGTGACCTGTTCGTGCACACCGAGGAGACCGGGCGCCTCGTTCGTCTCCGGGTCGAACGGGGCGGTGCCCTGCATGTCCAGTGGGCGCGCCCCGGCTACAGTGGAGCCCAGAAGCGAGCCTGGAGCGATGGCCGCGAGCTGCTGCACGAGCCCTGGAACCATCGTCTGAACGGAAACGTCTCGTTTCGGTCCGCCGATGCGGCCGGCGCGGCAGAAGCCCTCAGCGAGCTCGCCGACACCTACGAAGGGTTGCATCCGGAGGGTGAATTCGAAGCAGTGGCCGACGGACCGGAAGTGCGGGTGACACTCCGCGATGTGAATCTTGACGGGAAGCTGTTCGTCGAAGCGCTGCAGCGTCTCGCAGGGGCTCGCAGCCTGGAGGGGAGCGTCGATGTCGGGTCGTTCCGGGAACTCGCACCGGAAAAGCTCGTTCGCGTCCTGTTCGAGGAGGGCGAAACCTGGGTGCAGCACCCCATGCTGTGGAGCTGACGGATTCGCCGAAACTGCCACAGCGACGTCCGGGCCGGCCGGGCGACCTGATCACGATCCGGGAGAAGCGACGTGCTCGACTATTTTCTGACGGAAGAACACCAGATGATCCGGGAGCTCTCCCGGACGATCGCGGACGAAGTGCTCCGCCCGGTGGCGGCCGAGTATGACCGGAGCGGAGAGTTTCCGTGGCCGGTCGTCGAGAAGATGGCCGAGGCGGGTCTGTTCGGGGTGTTCATCGAGGAGCAGTACGGAGGGTTGGGCGACGACAACCGGACGATGAACATGGTGCTGGTCACCGAGGAGCTCTCGAAGGCATGCGGCGGAATCTCGCTCGCTTTCGCGGGCACGGCACTCGGGACGCTGCCGATCATCATCGCGGGAAGCGAAGAGCAGAAGCAGAAGTACCTGCCGGCCATCGCCTCCGGAGAGCGCCTCGCCGCATTCGCGCTCACGGAGCCGCAGGCGGGCTCCGATGCCGCCGGAATCCGAACGACCGCGATCCGGGACGGTGATCACTACGTGGTCAACGGAATGAAGCAGTGGATCACGAACGGCGGTGACGCCGAGATCTACACGGTCGTAGTGATGACCAATCCGGAGAAGGGACCGCGGGGTGCCAGCACCCTGGTGATCGAGAAGGACACTCCCGGGTTCGGATTCGGTAAGAAGGAAGACAAGATGGGGATCCGGGCGTCGTCGACCCGTGAGCTCGTGTTCGAGGACTGCCGGGTCCCGGTGGAGAATCTTCTCGGGCGGGAAGGCACCGGGTTCATTACCGCGATGAAGACCTTCGACGCATCCCGGCCCGGGGTGGGCGCCCAGGCGCTCGGGATTGCCCAGGGGGCACTGGACCTGTCGGTGGACTGGGCGATCTCTCGCAAGCAGTTCGGTTCGCCGGTGTCCTCCTTTCAGGGTCTGCGATTCCTGCTGGCGGACATGGCCATGCAGGTCGAGGCGGCGCGTGCCCTGATCTACGCGACCGCGCGGCACATCGATGGGAATCCCAAGGCCCGCTCCACCATCTACTCGGCGATGTCCAAGTGTTTCGCCTCGGACATCGCCATGCGTGTGACGACCGATGCCGTCCAGGTGTTCGGCGGATCGGGCTACATGCGGGACTATCCGATCGAGAAGTACATGCGGGACGCGAAGATCACGCAGATCTACGAGGGGACGAACCAGATCCAGCGGGAGGAGATCAGCCGGATTCTCATTGGAGAACATATCGCGGGGCAGCCGTGAGGAAACCATGAGTCGCGACCGATCGCGGAAGGAGCGCTCCTTCGCTGTCAGCGCGCTCCTCGCGGCCTCTATGCTCTGCGGCCTCCCCCTTCCACCGGGAGCGGTGCGGGGTCAGGACGCGGAATCCTCGCAGCAGGCGCAGGAGGCCGAGACCGCAACCGGGGTCACCGAAGCCGCTCCGTCGGCCATCCCCCCGGAGCGCGTCCCGCGGCGCCTCGAGCAGGACCTGGAGCGTCTCCGACGAATACGGACCTCCACGGTCCGGGACGAAAGTTTCGATCGGGCGCAGGCCGAGCTGGACGAAGTGCTGGCAAGCGTCAACGCGATCCTCGACAATTTCGATCACGTGTCCGCGCGGCAGCTCAATTCCGCCGAGGCCTCCAACTACCGAACCGCCCTCGAGCGCGAAAACAGCCGCCTGGAAAGGAGAACGAACCAGCTTCAGCGCCGCTTCGGACAGATCGAATCGGACCAGAAGGCGCTGGACCGGATGCGGCTCGAATGGGCGATGACGAGAGATTCCCTGGGGCTCGATACGGTCTCCGCTCCCAGATTCGATTCGGGCATCGACCGGATCATCGCTGCCGTGGACTCCGCGCAGACGAGTGTCGACTCGCTGGTGCTCGATCTGCTCGACCGGGGCGGGGAGCTGGCATCCACGTCGGCTCGGATCGAGGCAGGTCTCAGCCGTCTGGAGGACGTCGAATCCGCGCAGCGCCGGATGATGCTGGTGCGCGGCGCTCCGCCGCTCTGGAAGCCCGGAGCGGTCCTCGCCGACGACCGTCCCTTCTTCGGCCGACCGGCCGAGAACCTGGGGGAGGAGCTCTCGGCTTTCCGCGAATCCCTGCGAGTGGACCGTTCGCGGATACTGATGCACCTGCTGCTCTTCCTGCTGACCCTCGGCCTTATGCTTCGGCTTCGGAGCGCCACCGGCGACTGGCCCGACGATGCGCGCCTGGCGAGGACTCGATTTCTGCTCTCGCGCCCCTACTCGGCCGCGATACTGACTGCGCTCCTCGCCACGAACTGGGTGTATCCTCACGCCTCGTTCCTCGTATACGACCTGATTCTGATCCTCACCCTCGTGCCGGTGGCACGTCTTCTGGGGCCGCTGGTTCTCGAGGACCGGAGGGGCTCGGTGTACGCGATACTCGGGCTGTTCCTGGTCTCCCGACTCGCGACGCTGCTGCCGGACGGGACCGTGTTCCAGCGGCTCATCCTGCTCGGACTCGCCATCGGGGCCGCGCTCTGGGCCGCGGTTCAGGACGTGAAGACGGCAGCCGAGGAAGGCGCCCTGATTCGAGGGCGCCTGCGGGGACCCTATCGACTCGCGGTTCGTATCGGGCTCGCGCTCTCGATCGTGTCGGCGCTCTGCAACGTGGCCGGTTGGGTGGGGCTGGCCGAGACCATCATTCAGGGACTGATCGCGACCGCGTACACGGCGATCGTCGTGTCGCTCGGGGCGATGATCCTCGTCGGGATCGTGCAGGGTGCGGCCGTCAGTCACGTGTTGAACCGGTCCCGTGCGTTCAGCGAGAATCGGGACCGGATCGTGCGGGTCGCGACTCTCCTGATTCGAACAGCTGCGTTCCTGGTCTGGATTCGCGCGATGTTCTACTGGTTCGGCCTGGAGCGCGAGGTCGGGAGTCGGCTGACGGGGGTTCTCACGCACGAGTTCTCCATCGGCGCCGTGACGATCTCGATCGGCAGCGTTCTGTTGTTCATCCTGATCATCTGGCTCGCCACCTGGATCGGCAGGATCATCCGCACGTTTCTGAGCAGTGACCTTCTGCCCCGGATGTCGGTGGCGCCGGGACAGGCCGATGCGTGGGCTACTCTCGCTCAGTGGGCCATTCTCGTCGGAGGCATTCTGTTCGCGGCGGCCTCCGCCGGAATCGGCGGAAGTCAGCTCGCGGTGCTGGCCGGTGCCCTGGGCGTGGGCATCGGTTTCGGGCTCCAGAACATCGTCAACAATTTTGTCTCCGGCTTCATCCTGATCTTCGAACAACCGATCAAAGTCGGCGACAAGATCGAGATTTCTTCGCTCGGACTGCTCGGAGAGGTTCGCCGGATCGGGATTCGATCCAGCTCGATCCACACCTTCGACGGCGCCGACGTAGTGGTCCCGAATTCCAATCTCATACAATCCGAACTGGTCAACTGGACTCTCTCCGACAGCAAGCGCCGATTCCAGGTCGAGGTAGGCGTGAAATACGGGACCGATCCCCAGCGGGTGATCGACCTGCTCCTGGAGGTGGCGGCCGAGCATCCGAAGGTCCTGAAGTACCCCACGCCGACTGCTCTCTTCATGGGTTTCGGAGACAGCTCGTTGAACTTTAGACTCAACATCTGGTCCGCGACCTTCGAGGATTTTTTCGGCCTGCGGAGCGAGGTCAACGTCCTCGTCAACGACCGTCTGAAGGCCGAAGGCATCGAGATTCCCTTCCCGCAGCGGGACCTGCACCTGCGATCGGTCGATGCGGAGGCCGGTCGAGCGGTTTCGGCGGGATCGGGGACTTCCGACGCGACCCCGGAGTGGACGGGCGACGACTCCGGCGGGGATTCTCCGGCTGTCCGGCAAAGGGCGCCT
>JARRPA010000017.1:0-12446 GCA_037383305.1 Gemmatimonadota bacterium
GACGCGGCCATGGCGAGCGCGAACAGCGCCGGATCGTTGGTCGTGGCCCGGCCGCTGACGCTCAGCTCCACGACCCGCTTCACGAGTGCCTCGCCCTGCTCCCGAACCAGGGCTTCGACGACCCGCGCGTTTTCGATCGTGAGCCGACGCTCGCGCACGTAGAAGGTCCCGCCCTCGCTCCCCAGCACGAGGAAGCGATCCAGGCGGTCCCACTCGCTGACCGGCCACGCGTACCCGCCAGCGGAGTTCGGCACCTGTCCGGTGCCCGGGATCGGCTCGCTCTGCGGCGTCACCAGCCGCGCGAGGCGAGTCGCGAAGTGCTTCGTGTAGTCCAGCATTTCTCGCCTCCTCGTTAGAGGTGTTCGAGGGAGAACGTTCAGAGACGTTCGCGATAATGAGGGCGGGGACCGCGGATGAGTGGCCTTCATTTCGTCGACGAGGACCTACCATTAACTGTGATAACCTCATCGTTTCGACCCGCGTCCCCCGGAAAGGCCGATACCGGAATGCGGCGTCGGACCTGACGGGACATGCGATTGAATCGGGGAGCGCGGATGAATGGCCTTCGATACGGGATATCGTCCCTAGCGGTAACCGTATCGAGATCGACCCGCGTCCCCCGGTGTCGGGTCCGGTGCCAGGAACCGGCCTCGGACGTGGACGGAGAATCGGCCCGGGCGAGTGCGGGGATGTCGACCCCCGCCCTTCAAGGTGACGATAACCCTCAACCGGCGGCCCGCTTTTGCGGGCGAAGGAGTGGAGAGGACTCTCACCCGGACCGCGCTTCGTGAGGTGACCTGTCGGGGCCGAAGGGCCGGGACGGGCGCAGGGAGTCGCGTGATCGCCGCGCCACGCCCGACCTCGACGACCGCCCGTCGGTCACCGTTGCGTGGATCTCGCTTGTCAAACAGCCCGTCGCGGCGCCCCACGCCGCCCTCGGGCGGCCGCCGCAACGAAAAAAGGCCCCGTCCGGCGAATGGCACGGACGGGGCTCTCGTTCGACCCTCGAGGTGAAGTGGCTGCGTTCAGCCTGTCGCGACACCTCCCGTGCACGATACCGGTCGCCGATCCCGCCGCGATGGCAGGATGGCCGCGCCCTTCGAGGCGGGCGCCGGACACGCGATGAATGAGACCGCCGTGGCGATCCCCTTCCCGCGCGTCCTCGGCTTCAGATTCGTGTGTCGCATGGTTCTCTTTCCTCGATCAAGTCCAGATCAAGCGCAACAAAAAACGCGCCCTCGATGCGAGGCCACCTTTCGGGCGGCTCCGGTCTCCTATCGGAGATCCGGCCATCGGGACGCGACTCCCAGCGGCGGGGAGTATGGGACGCGGCGGCCGACCTGTCAACCCTCCACCTGTCACGCGGCGGGGAGGACTGACAGAGTCGTCGGCTCCGTCGAAGCTGAGCCTTCTCTTTTCAGAAGGGCATGTCGTCGTCGCCGGGCGGAGGCACCTCATAGTCCGGCGGTGTCCCCGAGGGCTCCGCGCCCCCGTCCGACGGCTGATCCTTCTCGACTCTCCATGCCTTCACATCTGTGTACCACCGACCGTTGTACTCCCGGCTACGGATGTCGATGTGAGCCGTGAGCCGCTCCCCTTCCTCGAGGGCGGTCTTGTCGATCTCGTCCCCCCACTGCACCAGGCAGACTTTCGCCGGGTAGTTGCCCTCGGTCTCGAGGATGAACTCCCGTTTTCTCCAGGGACCGTTCTTGCCCTCTCCCGACTGCTCTTCGAGAACCTCCACGACCCGTCCGGCGATCTTCAGCTCCACGTGCGTCGCCCTCTCCTCTTCGAATCCTCAGCGCCGGGCGTTCCCGAAGAAACACCCGCCGTCGTCCTCAGCCGGCTCGCCGGCCCATCGCGTCCTGGAGCCCGGCCGTGTCCACGTACTGCTGGAACCGCGTGACTTTGCCGTCCCTCAGGGTCCAGATGTGGCAGACCTGGGCGTCGAGGTCCTTCCCCGTCGCATGGTTCTTCCCGGTGTAGCGGCATTCTACGGCCACCACATCACCCGCGTCGTGGTACGTCTTCGGGTGGACCGTGAAGCCGTCCCACTCTTCGCCCAGCTTCGCGAACAGGTTGTTCAGAATCGCGTCGGGGCCGACGAACGGCTCTCCGCTGGGCATGTAGGGATTGCCCTCCGCTTCATGCCAGTGAATGTCGGGGTCCATCGCGCCGAGAACCGCGGGTATGTCACCGCGGCCGAACGCCTCGTACATGCCGGAAATGATCTCTACCCCATTCATCTCTCAGTCCTCCTGTTTTGTGTGCGTTGTCAGAGTCAATCTCGTACACTCATCCGTCGAGCAACTCATCAGCGTGACTTGTGCGCCTCGAGCTCGATCTCGATCAGGAACTCGGGAAGGGCCAGTCCCTTCACCTCGAGCCACGACCCCGTCGGAAATCGCTCCCCGTAGATGGAGCTTCTGTACCCCGCGACCTCGAGGAACCCGGCCATGTCGGTCGTGAACACGTTCTCGACGATCACGTCGTCGAAGGTGCAGCCGTAGTGATCGAGGACCTTCTCCAGATCGGAGTAGGCGTTCTTCATCTGCTGCTCGAGATCACCGATCGCCGTCGGGTTTCCCTCATCATCCATGCTCACGGCACCGGAAATCTTGATGTCGTTTCCGATCCGGATGGCATGGGTGTAACCGTAGGCCTTCTCGACCTCCGGCCTGAGGAGAAAGTACTCGGGCGTCCCCTCGACGGCCTGCGGCTGCTGGCTCTGGACCATCGCCTGGCTCGAGTCGGGGTCCGCGCAACCGGACAGGACAGCCGTCAGCAACAGAGCAGCAACCAGCAATGATCCCTTGTCCATCATGCGTCTCCTGGGGCGAGTATGCGGCATGGAACCGTGAACCGGATGAGGTCCCTCACAATCGAGCGTCAACTCCGCAGCGGAAACAGAACGTCGCCGATCTCGAACTCGGGTGGCTCGGTAAGCCGATAGGCTTCCGGGATCGATCGCGCCAGATCGGATTCCCGGAACGAAGCCAGAGATTCCATCGAGTCCCAGAGATAGACCCCGGCATACTCTCCCTCGGCCTCGCGCCGCACGTAGTATTTCTGGATCAGTCCCGGAATCGCCCGAAACTCAGGGGCGCGTTCGTGGGCCACCGCGAGGAGGTCGTTCTCCGAGAGATCGGTCTTCAGGTTCACGATCTGGATGATCATGAGCTTCGCTCCGTGGTGCGACTGATTCGATCCTCGAGTTTCAGACTCGAGGCATTCTCGCCGGCGTTCCAGCAGAAGTCGGCCCGGGACCTGGCGTGTCCGGATCACGTGGAGACGCGGCGGTCCGATCAGATCCGCGATCCCGTGAGCTCGACATCCGCGTGCGCCCATGCTTCCGCCTGCTCATCCCGTACGACCGCGGCTTCTTCGTTCCGCCCCTGCGCCTCGAGGGCGCGTGCGAGTCCTGCGAGCGACCAGCCGTTGGCCGGGAAGCGGAGCAGGTCCTCACGATAGGCGGCCTCCGCCTCCGCGGCACGGCCGGCCTCCAGCAGGGCTCGACCGAGCGTATGTCGGACGGGGAGGTACCAGACGGGAGGCTCTTCGTAGACCATACCGTCCTCGAGCCTCGCGGCCGCCTCGAGGTGTCCGACCGCGGCCTCGGGGTCGCCCGTTCGCAAGGCAATCTCGCCCGCGAGCGCGTGCGAGGCGATGGCCACCACGACCTCCGGTCCCTCGCTGTGGTCGGTCGCACCGATTCGCCGAGCGATCTCGCGGATCGCCCGCGACTCGGCCTCCGCCTCGGCCTGGCGTCCGGTGGCGGCCAGAGCGATGCCGCGCGCGTAGTGAGCGGTCGCGGTCGCGTTGTCCAGTTCGGACGGCGGCATCGGCGCTGCCAGAACGCCCTCCCAATCGCCGAAGGTCACCGAGGTCAGCATAGGGAGGATCAGGACGTTCTGGATCCAGTAGATCTCGCGAGCGACCTCGAGCGGCACCTTCGGCGCTACCATGCGCGCTGCGTGCATGGCCTTTTCGCTCATCCCGGCCATCGTCGCCGCGAACCACATGAAGTGATAGTTGTGCGGGTAGTAGCCGGCCGGGTACAGACCCCTCGGGTTCTGGTCCTGAATGTAGGTCTCATCCGCGTGGACGGCGTGCTCGTTCTGCTTCACGGCGTCGGCGTATCGACCGACGCGAATGTAGATGTGCCCGGGCATGTGAACGATGTGCCCGGCGCCGGGCATGAGACCGGCGAGGCGCTCGGCGCATTCCACGGCTTTTTCCGGATAGGCGGCTTCGACGGAATGGATGTAGTAGTGGCACGCCCCGGGGTGGTCCGGATTCAGCGACATGGCCCTTTCGAGATTCTCCAGCATGGTCGGTGTGGCCGGTCTCGGTTCCCGGTCCCCGTAGTCGCCCGTCCAGTAGAACCAGGGGCTCAGGTTCATCAGAGAGGCGGCGTACAGAGTCAGGGCGTCGGGATCGTTCGGAAAGCTCTCCGCGACGACGCTCATCGCGTTCGCGTAGGCCGAGTCCAGCGGAGCGCGATCCGCCGTCGGGACCCTGGCGTATCGCTCGATGAGCGCACCGATCAGAGCTCGCTCGGACGCCGGTCCCTGCGCCACCAGCTGCTCGGCTCTTCGAATCGATTCGAAGGCCCGGGCGCCCGATGCCGAATCCATCGGCGCGTTGATGTTGGGACCGAGTGCGAGAGCGATCCCCCACCAGCACATGGCACAACCGGGATCGAGCCGGACCGCTTCCTCGTACGAACGGATCGCCTCGGCGTGATTGAAGGCGTACTGCAACCGCAGGCCCTGGTCGAAATAGGCCTGGGCCCGCTCGATCCCGGTGTTCACCGGTCGATGATAGCTGCCGAGATTGTCGTACAGCGGCACGGAGTCCGCCGCTGCGCGGATATCGACATTCTCGGCCCTGCCGCGCTCGCAGCCCTGCATTACGAGGGCGGATGAGAGGGTGGCTCCGAGCAGCAACAGCTTTCTTCTCATCGTCTCTTCTCCTGACCTGTTCCGGGTCCGATCGCGTGCCAGCGACCGGATGGCTTGATTGTCTACCCTACATCGATGTGCGAAAAGCGAGTAAGGTCTGAGACATCGGACGAGGCCGGCCGGAGAGTGGAGCCGGCACGGTCACCGCTGGCCGGGGAGGACGGCATGACTGGCGAGGAACGCACCGTCGAGTTGCTGATCGGGATCCGCGAGGTGATGCTGGCGCTCATCCCGTTGATCGTCCTGTCCCGGGTCCTCGCGCTCGGAACGATGGTCGGATCGGTACTCTGATGTCGGTCTCCGAAATGACCCGGGTCGCGTCCGCCGATCGGACGCCGGTTGCCACGGCAGCTCTGGGGCTGATCGGCGTCAAGCTCGCCGCGCACCTCGTGACGGCCTTTGCCACGCCGTACGAGTTCCACCGGGACGAGCTTCTCTACTTCTCGATGGGCACCCACTTGAAGCTGTTCGGGATGGACTTTCCCCCGTTCATCGCCCTGCTCTCGGAGACGCTGCGAAACACGGTCGGCGTAACGGTCGCGAGCTACCGGATCACCCCTGCCCTCTTCGGAGCGGCGGTGATGCTCCTGGCCATCCTCATCGCCCGGGAGCTCGGCGGCGGAAAGCGGGCGCAACTTCTGACGGCCTTCGTCGTCCTCCTGAATCCCCTCTTCCTGCGCACCGCTTCGCTCTTCCAGCCGGTGGTGATCGACCAGCTCTGGTGGCTGCTCGGCTTCTGGGCCCTGCTCCGCCTGATCAATACCGAGGACTCGCGCTGGTGGATCTTGCTCGGAGTCGCGGCCGGACTCGGATTGCTCAGCAAGTTCTCGATTCTGTTCTTCGGGCTCGCCGTGCTCTCAGCCCTGCTGGTCAGCGACCGGCGGCGGGCCCTGCTCGGGCCGTGGCCGTGGATCGCGCTGGCGATCGCACTGCTGATCGGCAGTCCCGGCATCATCGGTCAGCTTCGTCTCGGCTTTCCGGTCCTCGAACAGATGGCGGGCCTTCGGGAGGGCCAGCTCAGCCGGATCACTCTCCGCGAGCACCTCTTCGAGCAGGCGATCTGGGGACCGCAGATCCTGTTGGCCTGGGGCGGCCTCGGCGCGCTCCTCTTCCAGAAGGAGATGAGGCGGTACCGGCTCCTCGGCTGGACGGCGCTCGCCGGTCTCGTCCTGTTCGCGGCCCTCAAGGGAAAATCCTACTACACGGGTCCGATTCATCCCCTCCTGTATGCGGCGGGAGCCGTCGCGCTGGACCGCGTCGCACGCGTACGCCTGCGCACGACTCTGACCTGGGGTCTCGTGGCGACGGTCACGGCGTGGGGGCTGTTCATCCTCCCCTTCGGCCTCCCGATCCTGCCGCCTCAGCCGATGGCCGAGTACGCGGCCATGACCGGGATCACCGCGGGGACGAAGACGAACTGGGGCGCTCAGCTCGAGCTGCCGCAGGACTACGCCGACATGCTGGGCTGGGAGGAGAAGGCCGAGGCCGTGGCCAGCATGCTGTTCGTTCAGGAGCCCTCGCTCGTCAGGCACGAAGCCGTGCTCTACGGCGCCAATTACGGTCAGGCGGGCGCACTGGACCTCTACGGCCGCCGTCTCGGCCTGCCGCCGGTGGTCAGTCTCGCCGGGAGCTGGTACTACTTCGGCCCGGGCGACCGGCCGGGCGACCCGATCGTGCTGCTGGGGGTCGAGCCCGACGAACTGGATCCCACGATATGCGGCCGGATCGAGCTCGCGACCCGCGTCGAGAACCGGTGGGGCGTTCCGGAAGAGCGGGATGTGCCGATCGTCTTCTGCCACGACCCCGCCCTCACGTTGCAGGAGTTCTGGGAGAGGGAGAACGACTAGAGCCCGAACTGCCGCAGGTGATGGTCGAGATGCTTGTAGGCGGCCCAGCCCCGCTCCTCGTGGTTCAACTCGCCGAAGATCGGATGGCGGGCCGGCGCATCGTGCTCCGTCGCCCGGAAAGCGGCGAGCCGTTCCAGCAGTCGCGCCTTCTCCAACTCGAAGTCCCGCGGCTCCCGCTGCTCGTATTGCGGGTGCGTCCGCGCGCCCCTCGGGTACGGTTTCTCGCTTACGACCATCCGCCGGATCAGCGGCCCGAAAAGTCGAACGAGGAACGGCGTTCCTTCGAGCTCCCGGCTTCCGTTCCCCACCTCCTGCACGTCCGCACAGTGTGCCAGCATCTGCGCGGCGGTCATGGTGCCCCAGACCGGCACCGAATCCGGTGAGAGGCGATCGATCCGCTCGAGGAATTCGTGGTATACGGCGTCGGAATACAGGCTCTGGCGGGTCAGGCTGTCCTCCCGGTTCGCGCGTGATCGGCGGGTGCCTTCGAGACTGCCAACGTACGGCCGCGGAGCGCCGCCCGGAACCGCGCTCCCTGTACCGGGTTGACTGACCTACCGATGCCAGAACCGGGGGGCGAGCGCGGCCCCGTCGCATCAACCCGGGACTCAGCAGAGTTGAACGACGGATCCCGGAGGAACAGATGGCAGACAGCAGGATCATCGCTGTGGTGGGGGCAACCGGCGCACAGGGTGGCGGACTCGTTCGGGCGATTCTCGACGACCCCGAAGGCGGGTTCTCGGTCCGGGCGCTTACCCGGAATCCGGATTCCGAGAAGGCGAGAGCACTGGCGGCCGGCGGCGCGGAGGTCGTGACGGCGGACCTGGATGACGAGGAGAGTCTCGTCCGGGCGCTCGACGGTGCCTACGGCGCCTTCTTCGTCACCAACTTCTGGGAGCATTTCTCGCCCGAGAAGGAGACCGAGCAGGCCGCCAACCTCGCCCGCGCCGCCAGGCGGGCCGGCGTGAAGCACGTGATCTGGTCCACCCTCGAGGACACCCGCAACTGGGTGCCGCTCGACGACGACCGGATGCCGACCCTGATGGGCTCGTACAAGGTGCCCCACTTCGACGCCAAGGGCGCGGCCGATGAGATCTTCCGGCGCGAAGGAGTGCCGACCACGTTTCTCCTGACGTCGTTCTACTGGGACAACTTCATTCACTTCGGCATGGGCCCGGCGAAAGGGTCCGACGGCCGTTACGGCATCACGATGCCGATGGGCGACGGCAAGCTGCCCGGCATCGCGGTCGAGGACATCGGGCGTTCGGCTTACGGCATCTTCAAGCGCGGCGACGACCTGATCGGGGAGACCGTGGCGATCGCCGGCGAGCATCTGACCGGTGCCGAGATGGCCGCTGCGCTGGGTCGCGCGAAGGGAATGGAGGTCGTATACAACGCCGTCGACCCCGAGACCTACCGGGGCTTCGGCTTTCCAGGCGCCGAGGACCTCGGGAACATGTTCCAGTTCAAGCGTGACTTCCAGGAGGCGTTCTGCGGGCCACGCGATCCCGATATCGCCCGATCGCTGAATCCTCGCCTGCAGTCGTTCGAGGAGTGGCTCGAGGAGAACGCCGACCGGGTCCCGGTCCAGGACTGAACCCCGTGGCTCGCGTCAGCGAGCCCCCACGGCATCCCCTTCGGCCACGTGCGCGAAGTCAGGGCACGAGGCCGAGCGGGGAACCAGGTCGACGACCAGACCGACATGATCGGTGACCTGACGTTCCGTATCGATCTCCACCGCCGAGGGGGCTCGGCGCGTGTCCAGTCCGAAGGCACGGAAGATCTCACCGACGCAGAGGCCGGAACCCGAGGGCGGCAGGCTGGCGAGCACGTAGTCGAACCGCACGTGCAGGCTTCGCACCGGAAACGTGAGCCCCGGATCTCCGCCCGAAGCATGCTCTCGCCACGTATCTGAAAGACCGTGAGGGAAGGCGCCCGCCAGCTGGTTCAGCATCGCGTCACGCTCATCGCCGATCAGCGCCGTGCGGCGGGGGATCCCCCCCGTCAGATCGGCACTTCCATCGACGTTGAGATCGCCGACGAGGAGGGCGCTCTCGCCATGGGCGAGGCCCGCGCCGGCTACGCGGGTCACGAACTCGACCATCTCGGAGCGCTGATTCGCTCGCACCCCGGCCGTCTCCCTCTCTCCGCGATCGTCGTCGCTGCCGTAGGACGCCTGCATGTGGGTGAAGAAGAGGTGCAACGGACTACCATTCAGGTCGATTCGGACGTACCCGATGCCCTTGGCCGCCCAGCAGTCGAACCGGGCGCAGTCCCCGAATTCCTCGAATCGCACGTAGGCGGCGGCTGATTCGGGGTCGCTGCCCGCAGGGGTGCTCCCCCTGACACGGAGGGTTCGGTGAGGGATCGTGTCCGGAATGGGCAGGAGCGGATAGCGGCTCAGAAGCATCAGGCCCGAGTCGAGCCGATGCAGCTTCCGGCTGCCGAGGAACTCGATCCGGTGTGGATACGATTCTCCGAGCAATTCCACCAGGCGTGTACGCCCGGACTCGCTGAACACCTCGCTCAGCGCCACCACCGCGAATTCGCCGGCCAGGATCCGCTCGGCGAGCACCTCGGCCCGGCGGCCGGCCGAAGAGAAAGGAAGCATCTTCGTATTCAGGACGCCGATGCGGATCTGTTCGTCCAGGCGCGAGTTCGACGGACCGGATTGGGACGCCGGGTATTCGGTGATCTCCAGTGTCGCCAGCGGAGGCTCCATCCGGACGCAGGATGTCGTGGCGACACCGGAGGCCGTCATGAGAGCGGCAAGCGCGGAGTGACGTATGGACTTCGGAACGCGGATTCGCAGCATGGCGGGAACATAGGGGTCGCGAGACCGTAGCGGGAATGGCCCGTGGCGATCCGATCCCGGAACCTCCGAACGACGGGAGACAATGCCCAGTCTGCTGATCATGCTTTCGCTGCTCGCGGCGTCGGTCGGTAGCACCCTGCGCCTTCCCGTGGACGGCGGCGCCGGCCTCGGCCCGCAGGTCGCTCGGGAGGCTCCCTCCGCGACGATCCTCTCCGGACGTCTGGTCGGCACCGACGGCCGACCGATCGAGGTCTCGCACGTGCATCTGCAGGGATACGACGACGGAACGATCCTGAGCGCCAGCCGTGCAGGCCCCGACGGCAGCTGGAGGCTGAGGGCCGATACGACCGGCCTGTTTCTCCTCTGGTTCTCGGGCGTCGGACACCGTGGCGAGCGAGTCGGCCTTCTGCTCTCGGGAGAAGAAGAGACGATCGAGATCGAGGCCCGGCTCGCGCGGCACGAGCTCCTGCCCCGGCCCTGGCAGGCCGAATTGATCGGCGACTTCAACGAGTTCCGGACCGATCGGGGCGGGGTTCCGCTGCGGTCGCGTCCCGACGGATCGCTCGCGGCCGAAGTCGGAACGGAAGCGGACACGCTGGCCCTTCAGGTGCAGGGCGTCGCGGTCGCGGCGGAGTTCGCGATTCCGGACGCGGCCCGCTACGTCTACGATGGCGCAGGCGGGTATCGAGGGATCCTGGACGTGGATGACCCGTTTGCCCGGGTTACGCTCGACCCGGATCTCGTTGCGTCCGGCGACGGCAAGGGCGAGGTGCGATTCGCGGATCCCGACTCCGACTCCGGCCGGTTCGGGCGCTTCTCGCGGAATCTGTTCGCGAGGGTCGATGCCTATTTCGCGCACCGGGCCCGGTCGAGCGCCGGGGGCGCCACCCTCACGGAGATGCGCGCGATCTACGAGGAGTACGATCCCGCTCCGGACGCCGCCATGGTGGCTGCGACGCTGGCCGGGGAGGACGACCCCGCGACACGCGACCTGGTGCTGGTCACCTACATGGGGGCGCCGATCAAGACCGATGGCGCCACGGCGCGCGCGGCGCTGGATGAGATTCCACCCGGATCGAGTGCGTGGCGGGTGCAGCCGCGCGGCCTCTCCGAGGCGCTGTCGGCTGCGGGCGACCCCGACAGGTCCCGGGAGTACGCGCTCGCATTGCTCGCGGAGCCCCGTGGACGAGAGGCTACGGAAGGAGCCGCTCGTTCCACGGCCCTCGGCTGGCTGCTGGAGGACGCCCTGGGCTCGGACCGAGCCGAGGAGCTGGCCGTGTACCACGCGTGGCTGGCCGGAGAATACGCCGGTACGAAGGCGGCGGAGAAGTCCGCCGCGCTTTATGCCCCCGATCGGAAGATTCAGCCGGGCAACCGGATTCCCGACTTCACCGTCCGCTCCATGGACGATCCCGACGTCAGCTGGTCCCGTGACGGACTCGACGGACGCGTGGTGATGCTGGACTTCTGGGCCACCTGGTGTGGGCCGTGCATCACCGAGATGCCATACCTTCACGAGGCGTACGAGAAGTGGCGGGACGACGGGTTCACGATTCTGAGCCTTTCGTTCGACCTGGCTCCCGAGGACGTCGAAAGCTTCCGCGCCGAGGGGGACTGGCCGATGCCATGGTTGCACACGTACGTGCGGAACGGCGCCGAGAGCGACCTCGCGGCCGAACTGGACGTGGTGAACATCCCGCGGGCGATCCTCATCGGGCGGGACGGGACGATCCTCGCGACGAACGAGGCTCTTCGGGGCGAGAAGCTGGAACGGACGCTGGCCCGAATATTCGAACAGGAGAACTGATGCCTCGAACGATCGACGCGCGCAGTCCCTCTTTCCGGCCGGCCCTCGCGGGACTGGCGTTCCTGGTTTTCGCAGGAGCTCCGTCCGACATCTCCGCTCAGGGGGTGCGCGGTGGCGCCGACTCCGTGCGCGTTCGACTGGCCGGTGTCGAGCGACTCTCCTCGACCGGCTCCGCCGACGGCGGGTCGAGAGAGGAGCGGCTCGAGGTACGGGTCGCGATCGTTCATGCCCGGCACTTCCATTCCTGGCCCGACGAACCGGTCGTACCCCCCGAGCTCAA
Source organism: Gemmatimonadota bacterium (assembly GCA_037383305.1). Taxonomy (GTDB): domain Bacteria; phylum Gemmatimonadota; class Gemmatimonadetes; order Palauibacterales; family Palauibacteraceae; genus Carthagonibacter. Next base: position 11,714 of record JARRPA010000017.1, read on the forward strand.
GGGGCTCAATCCCATTGCCACCTCGATCCGGGTCGCCTCCGTGCCCGAAGGAGTGGAGGTCGAGGAGATCGAGTGGCCCGAGCCGGTGACCGTGACCGTCCGGTACACGAGCGAGCCGTTGGAACTGCTCTCCTTCGTCGATACGACGATCGCCAGACTCCGGGTCCGGCTGCCCTACGCGGCGGATGATCCGGGGGCCGGCGGCGCCGATTCCGCCGAGCCCCTGGAGCTCCAGGTCCAGTTCCAGTCCTGCGACGAGGAATACTGCTATCCGCCCCGGCGGGAGACCCTCTCGGTGCCCCTCGCCGTCGATCCCTGATCCAGTCGGAGACCGCCATGCGCTCGGAAGCGAAGACCGTCGAGGAGTACCTGGCCGAATTACCGGAGGACCGCCGGGAAGCGATCTCCACGGTGCGGAACGTGATCCTCGAGCACCTGCCGGAGGGATACGAAGAGTCCATGAACTGGGGGATGATCGCCTACGAGGTGCCGCTCTCCGTCTACCCTGACACCTACAATGGACAGCCCCTCTCGTATGCCGCTCTCGCTTCGCAGAAGAACCACATGGCCGTCTACCTCTCCGGCATCTACACGGACGAGGAGGCGCGGACAAAATTCGAGAGGGACTACAGGACGACCGGCAAACGGTTCGACGTCGGCAAGTCGTGCGTGCGGTTCCGGAAGCTGGAGGACCTGCCGCTTCCGGTCATCGCCGAGGCGATCGCCTACCTGC
>JARRPA010000018.1:0-11462 GCA_037383305.1 Gemmatimonadota bacterium
CGGTGTGCCCATGCGGGCCAACCGATACAGTGGTGTTCCTTTGTGCTTTAAAGCCGAAAAGACCGGCGGCTGTTGCTCAATCTGTCCCTCAAATTTTTTAACCGCCGATTTTATCGTATCTTCCGGCCAGTCCTTGACCGGTTTGACGGCGGTGACAGTTCCGGTCATATCCTGCGTATCGGTTTCAATTCCCAGTTTAAGGATTGCATCGTATGTTTTATTGCCGGCCAGCAGAAACCGGGACAGCGTGCCGCGGACAGAGCGCACATCGTTCATAACGCGGAAAGGTACCGGCGATCGGCGGGTCTGTCACCGACCCCAGGGTTCCGATACCTTTCCGGGCCTTAATTTCCGGTCTCCAGCAGTCGGCGGATTCATGCAGCTGTATACGAAAATCTCGATCGCCCTCGTGGCGGGCGCGGTGGCCGGACTCGTCGCCAACCTGTTCGATATCGATCTGCTGCGCACGGTTCTCGTGGCCATCGAACCGATCGGAAACGCATGGATCCGACTGATCACGATGGTCGTGGTTCCGCTCGTTTTCGCGAGCCTCGTCGTGGGCACGGCAAGCCTGGGTGACATCACCAAGCTCGGCCGCATCGGCGGCAAGACGGTGCTCTACTACCTGAGTACGACGGCGATCGCGGTGACCATCGGACTGGCCCTGTCGAACCTCGTCCGTCCGGGCAGTCGCCTGAACCCGGAGGCGCTGGAAGGCCTGCGCTCGACCTACATGGCGGAAGGAGCGAGCCGGGTGGAGCTTGCCCGGGAAGCTCCCAGACTCATCGAGATCCTGCTGAACATGATCCCGCGCAACCCGATCGAGGCGCTGGCCTCGGGCGACATGCTGCCGATCATCTTCTTCGCGATCTTCTTCGGCGCGGCTCTGTCGGCACTTCCATCGGAGCGACGAGAGCATGTGATCGGCTTCTTCGATGGGGTGAACGAAGCCGCCATGGTGATGATCCACTGGATCATGCGTCTCGCCCCGTACGCAGTCTTCGCGCTGATCGGCGCCGTGATCGCTCGCTTCGGACTCGGCGTGTTGCAGAGTCTTCTCGTCTACAGCCTGGTAGTGATTGCCGGTCTCGTCCTGCACGTCGCCTTCACGTACACGTTGGCGCTCCGATTCCTCGCCCGCCGGAAACCGCGCGAGTTCTTCCAGAAGATCAGGGAAGCCCAGCTGATCGCGTTCTCGACATCGAGCTCCAACGCCACACTGCCGGTCAGCATGGAGGTGGCCGAGGAGAAGCTGGAGATCGAGAAAGAGGTCTCGAGCTTCGTTCTTCCTCTCGGCGCCACGATCAACATGGACGGCACGGCGCTCTACCAGGCCGTCGCCACCATGTTCATCGCGCAGGTCCTCGTCGGGGACATCTCCTTCACGGCGCAGTTCGGCATCGTGCTGACGGCGACGCTGGCCTCGATCGGGGCGGCCGGTGTTCCCTCGGCGGGAATCATCATACTGGTAGTCGTCCTCGAGCAGGCGCTCGCCGGCACGGGCGTGGATCCCGCGGCCGGCATCGCGCTCGTGCTCGGCGTGGACCGGATTCTCGACATGTGTCGCACGACGGTGAACGTGACGGGAGACCTGACGGCCGCGGCCGTGATCGAACGGTCCGAGTACGATTACGCCCTGAAGCACGGGAGCTGATCGGACGATCAGCTCCCGATCCGCGCCTCCCGGCCCAGTCCCCGGTCGAGGCCCGCGATGACGGCGCGAACGCGCCGCCTGTCGACGCCCGGGAAGCCGATGCCCCGACGACTCCAGGATCTCACATCGACCCGGGTCAAGGCGTTCTCGTCGAGTCGCACCCACACCGTGAGGTGCCCGACATTCCAGGGCAGCCAGGAGCGGCAGACGGCCGTAAGGAGCCCCAGTCCCTCGTCGGAGTGCACCACGGACCAGAGACGCCGGCCGTCGATCTCGTCGTGGAGGAGATCCCAGACGCGGGCGTATGGCGCCGCGTACACCCGGCCCGAGAGGGAGTCGGGCCGTCGGGTGTCGATCGCTTCGGTTCCGGGGTCGCCGGATCGTGCAGGTGATTCCAATCTCATCTGGTCGATGGGGTGAGCCGTCGCCGGGTGGATCTCCTCTGCGGGACGTCGTCGCATCGGCACCCGGATCAGTTGCCGGGTCCTGACATGCTCATACGTTCCCGCCGTTCATCCGCCCCACCATCTGAACTTCCGTGAGCGCGGTATGCAAGCCATTCTTCCACTGGCCGGTAAAGGGACGCGACTTCGTCCGCACACGCACACGACCCCGAAGCCCCTTCTTCGTGTCGGCAACCGGACGGTGCTGGATCGCGTCCTGGATCTGCTCGAGGGCGCGGACGTAACCCAGATTATCGGCATCATGGGACACCTGTCGGATCGCATCGAGGCGCACCTCGCGGCCGAGCATCCCGAGCTCGGGTTCATTCCCGTCATGCAGACGCAGCAGCTCGGGACGGCGGATGCGATCCGCCTCGCCGAGCCTCACGTCGAGGGTCCGGTCCTGATCGTGTTCGTCGACACGCTGTTCCGGGCGGACATGGAGTTGATTCAGAAACGGACCGATGTAGATGGGATCGTGTGGGCGAAGGAGGTGGAGGACTACCAGCGGTTCGGCGTGATCGTTCACGACGCGGACGGCTACATGCAGGAGATCATCGAGAAACCCACCGAGCCGATCTCCCGACTGGCGAACATCGGGCTCTACTACGTTCGGAACGTCGATCTCCTGTTCGAGGGAATTCACCACGTGATGCAGCAGCCCCCGAAACTCGGGGAGTATTTTCTCACGGATGCCTTCCAGTACATGATCGACAACGGCGGCAAGCTGCTGACCGCCGAGGTCGCTGAGTGGTGGGACTGCGGAAAGCCGGAAACCCTGATCGAAACGAACCTGCAGGTGCTGAAGGAGGAGGCGAAGCCGCCGCGCGCCGCCGTTCCCGGCGTGACGCTCCTGGATCCCGTGCGCATCGGAGAGAACGTGACGTTGGAGAATGCGACGATCGGTCCGAACGTGAGCGTGGCGGACGGCACGGTCATCCGCCGCTCTCGAGTTCGAGACTCCATCGTCGGCGCCGACAGCGAGATTCTCGATTGCGATCTCTCCCGGTCCCTCGTCGGCGATCACGTCGTGGCCTCCGACGTACACGGCAGCGTGTCGCTGGGCGACCACAGCGAGGTGCGAGGTGAGTCGACATGACGGCACGCCGGATTCTCTCGCTCACCCTCGTCTTCTGCGGACTGGGACTCGCGTTCTCGGGCTTCAGTTTTGCCGCCCTGGGGCGTGGTGGCCCAGCGGCACTCGCCGGTATCGGAGGACTGTTGCTCGCAGGTGCCGGCGTCGCCGCCCTTCCCCGGCCGATACGTCCTCCGGTCGTCGGCTGGACCCCGGGATCGGATCCACCCGCGGATGATCCTCCCGTCCGCTCCTGATCTTACGTCGGATTCCTCCGCCGTGGCCGCGTCCCGTGCATCCGTGCGGAGTCGGCTCCGCCTCGCGGCGCTCCTGCTACTCCTGCCGGGTGCCCTGCTCGCACAGGACTCGGACGCCGGGGTAGCCGTCGAAGACCCGGACGCGGGGAGGGATCAAACCCGATTTGCCTCCTTCGACGTCGGCTTCGGCGCAGTCCTGCCGGAGGAGGGGCAGGTCGGGATTTCCTACGGCGTGGGCGCGGAGATCGCGAATCTGCTCATCCGGGGGACAGCGATCCGATTCGGGTTTCGATTCTGGACCTCGGAGGACCGGCTGCCGGAGGGCCGGCTGGTGGACCTCGACGATTCGATCCTCAGTATCATGCTCAAGAAGAGCTTCTCCCTCGGCCGACTCGAGGGGTATGGCGCCCTGGGACCGGGCGGTCACTTCATCTCCGCCCGCTTCAATGACGTCGCCCGTGAACGCGAAGAGCGGAATGGATTCCGAATCGGCCTGGAGGGCATCGCGGGCCTGGAATTTCCGCTGGTCGATCGCGGATTCGTAAGTCTGTTCGCAGAGGGGCAGGGGAGCCTGGTTTCGCAGCTGTCTCAGCTTTCCCTTCACGCGGGAGTCCGGATTCGATTCGATCGGCTCGGGACCGGGGGATGATGCCTGTCGTGATCGGGCACCGCGGCGCCGCTTCCGAGGCTCCCGAAAACTCGCTCGAAGCCCTCGGGCTCGCGATGGAGCTGGGCGCCGATGCACTCGAGCTGGACGTGCGCCGAAGCGTGGATGGGACGTTGGTGGTGATCCACGATGCCGACCTGACCCGGACGAGCCGAGCGCGGGGACGGGTGGCCGAACTGACGGCGGCTGAGATCCGCCGGGCGGACCTGTCCGACGCCTCCGATCCTCTCATTCCGCGGTGGCCTGAGACGGTGCGAATTCCCACCCTCGAGGAGGTGTTTCACCACTTTCCCGGGGTAGAGATCACGGTGGACGTGAAGGACCCTTCGGCCGGCGCGGACGTCGTGCACGTCATCGAGCTTTTCGACCGGGTCTCGGATACGGTCCTGTACATTGATTCGGGAACGGGCTCCGGGGCCTTCCGTGACTATTCCGGACGGCGAGCGACCTCGGTCAGACAGGCGGTGCGCCTGGCCTCCGATCCATCCTGGCTGGCGAGGGCCCCGGAACGGGGGATACCGGAGGTGGTACACACTCCGTTCCGTCAGGATGGGCGAGATCTGATCCAACCTGACTTCGTGCGAGCCGTGCATGAGAGTGGCCGCACGATACAGGTCTGGACGGTCGACGATCTCCCGACGATGGACTGGCTGGCGGACTGCGGGGTAGACGGTATCATCACCAACGACGTGCGGGCGGCCGCAGCCCGATTCGGCGCGAAGGGACCGCGGGAGGAGCCGCAATGAACCGAATGCAGGGAGACAGCAGCCGCTCGATCCGGACGTCCCTCGTGCTCCGTATGCTCGCCGGTTCTCTGGCGGCGGGCGTGTTTCCGAGCGTCGGCACGGCTCAGACTGCCGACCTTCCCAGATTCCCCTTCGGAACGCCGGTAGTCTTCGTGCCCGTGCAATCGGTCGAACCTCTCCCCGGGGGCGGATGGCCCGGCGGCACGGCCGGTGAGGAGGAAGCACTGCGCGCGATGGACGCCGAGCTTCAGTTTGCTCTCGGCGCGAGTCGTGGAGCCGAAGACTGGGCGCTGCCGGCCGACGTGATCCGACGGGTGGACCGTAACCCGATGCTCAGGACGGATCCGTCCCGGCTGGCGTATCAGGGACTGCTCGAGAAGCCGGACAAGCGGAAGCAGATCTACGAGCCACTCCACGGTGAGCTTCGGTCGATCTCCGCCCTGTTCGACACCCGGTATCTGGTGCTTCCTATCTCCCTGTTCGTGGAGTCCGACCCCATCGGGTCGGAGGAGTCCCGGCCGGACGCGTCGGCGGAGCAGAACGGGCCCGGGACGAGCTATCGGGCGCACCTGCTCCTGGCGATGATCGATATCCGGTCGAGCACGATCGTCTGGTGGGGAGAGGTCGTGGGTGCGGCCGGTGGAGCGGATTCTCCCGCCCTCACGGCGAGCCTCGCCGAACGCGTCGCCGAAGCGGTGGCACCGTCGTGAGGCCGACGCCAGGCAACCGGCGGGTCCGGCGCCGCGGCGTGGCGATTCCCATGGTCGCGTGTCTGACGATCGGCCTCTCGATTCCCGTCGGGTGCGCAAGCGAGCCCGGGCTCACGCTGCCGGATGAGGGCTCGCTGGAGGGGATTTACGGAGATAACGTCGAAGTCACGCTGACGGGAAACGTCGTGGATGTCGTCGTCAGACAGCCTGCCGATCAGCTGCGGCGCGGCGGTGCGACCTGGGCGAAGGTCGGACCCTACATCTACCTGTTCTCCCCCCAGACACGGCAGTTGTTCGAAGGGTATACGGGACTGGGCGGTGTGCGTGTCACCACCGTGGATGGCCGGGATCGTCTGGTCGCCCGGGCTCTGCTACCTCGGGCGACGCTCAATTCGGTGACATGGAACAAGGCGATCGGCCTGGCGGGACGCGCCCGTCTGGAGGGCACGCAACGGCCCACTTATATCCTGGAGCTCATCGACTACGGCGAAGAGCAGGTCGAGCACGAATACGGATCGTACTACGTAAAGGAAGGCAGATGATTCAGACGGTTACCTTGATCCCGGGCGATGGGATCGGACCTGCGATCACGGAAGAGGTCGTTCGAATTCTCGATGCGGCCGGGGCCCCGATCGAGTGGGACCGACACGACGCCGGCCTGGCGGCCGTGGAGAACGGGCACGATCTGCTTCCGCAGGACACCCTGGATTCCATCGAGCGCAACCGCTTCTGCCTGAAGGGACCTCTGACGACTCCGGTGGGTGCCGGATTCCGCTCGATCAACGTAGCGCTCCGCAAGCATTTCGACCTGTATGCGAACGTACGCCCGGCCGAGTCGATCGTATCGGGGGGCAGGTACGAAGAGATTGACATCGTCATCGTTCGGGAGAACACGGAGGGACTGTACGCCGGCATCGAGCACTTCATAGGAATGCGCCAGGATCCGAGGGCGGTGGCCGAGTCGGTGATGCTGATCACGCGCTACGGATCGGACCGGATCTGCCGTTACGCGTTCGAGTACGCCATCGAGCACAAGCGGAAGAAAGTCACTCTGGTCCACAAGGCGAACATCCTCAAGAACACGCAGGGTCTCTTCCTGGAGGTAGGTCGCGAGGTGGCGAAGAATTATGCCGACGCGATCGAATTCGAGGACCGAATCGTCGACGCGACGGCGATGCAGCTCGTGCTGGATCCGTACCAGTTCGATGTGATCGTCACCGAGAACATGTTCGGCGACATTCTCTCCGATCTCACGGCGGGACTCGTGGGCGGACTCGGTTTCGCGCCCGGAGTCAACATCGGAAAGGACGTCGCCATTTTCGAGGCCGTTCACGGCTCGGCCCCGGACATCGCCGGAAAGGGGGTCGCGAACCCCTCCGCGCTGCTGCTCGCCGCCTGCCTGATGCTGGAGCATATGGGCCAGAACGAGACGGCCAGCCGCATTCGGTCCGCCCTGAGGACGGTTGTCGTGGAGGGTGAGACGGTCACGTCCGACCTTGGAGGGTCGGCCGGTACGAGGGTATTTGCCGATGCCGTTATCGAAGAGATCCAGGCCGGCTCGTAGGCGGCTCGAGATCGGGCCGATCGGGGAGGGTCCCCGGGCGACCTGCCGCAGCTGTGGCCAGGAGCTTCCCGAATCCACCCTCGACGAGAACGGCTGGTGTCCTCCCTGCGTGTGGGAGGTGGAGAAGAAAGCGTCGAGGGGACAGCACCTGATCGCGATTCTCGTCACGTTCCCATTCGCCGTATGGATCGCCGTAGAGGGCACGCATGGCTATTTTCCGCTGTACGCGTGGGCGATACCGCTCGCCGCGGCCTACTATCTCGGCATGCGGATCGGCCGGGAAGTGGTGCGGGGCTGGCTGCGGAGCCGTCGTGGCGCATGACCCCGAATCTGCCGATACCGGAAAATTGAGAGAACGACCGATGCTGAATGCACAGCCGAGCCGCCTCTCGGCCTGGACGATTCTGGTCTCCAGCCTGCTTCTGCTTCCGAGAGGCGCGGTGGCTCAGGACGAGCACGGTGCGGCAGTCGCCGGGGGGGCGCACGATGCCCGGACGGAGCTCCAGGATCACGGGTCCCATGTCGCGCACGAGAAGAACGAGTTGGCGATCTTTCTCGGAGCGACCGATCGTCTGAAATTCGACGATGACGAGATCGGCGGAACGATCGGCTTCGAGTACATGCGACAGATCCGACCGCGAGTCGCGGCGTCGATCGGCGCCGAGTTCGCGGCCGGTGACATCGAGCGGGACTGGGTCGCCATGCTGAAGCTCGGCGTGCAGCCGTTCGAGGACTGGGCCGAACCGCTCACCTTCTACCTCGGTACCGGGCTCGAGGTCGCGCGGATCGACGAGGTGCTGCTGGAGGAGGACGGGCATGGAGGTGCGGGCGGTGAGGGGGAGAACGGTGCCGAGCCCGAACCGACCGTGGAAGAGCACGGAGAGTCGGGGGAGCGGGAGACGGAAGTGGATGCGCTGATTCGCCTCGGGACGGGCTGGATCATCCATGCGGGCAGCTTCAGCATCGTTCCGAACGTCAACTTCGATATCGTGGGCGAAGACTGGGCGATGGTGTTCGGCGTGACACTGGGGTACCGCTTCTGATCTCCGGCTGAGGGGTCCGCGACGGGGCGAATGCCGTCGCGACACTCGACAGGCCAACGGTTCCCGCCAACGGGGCGGGGGACGGCCCGGTGCCGATTCCCGCCCCGACGCGCGCCGGCGGGAGCCGGACAGTGACGAGTCACCTGAATAGAGGATCGAGATGAGCTTCGAGGGTGTGGATTTCTATGACATGGACGGCTTGCTCTCCGAAGAGGAGAGGGCCGTCAGGGACATGGTTCGCGAGTGGGTCGATGCTGAGCTGATGCCGGTCATCAACGATCACTACATGTCGCACAGTTTTCCGACTCAGCTCATTCCGCAGATGGGTGAGCTCGGTTTCTTCGGGGCGAATCTCCCCGAGGAATACGGTTGTGCCGGCCTCAACAACGTCGCATACGGGCTGATCATGCAGGAACTCGAGCGAGGCGACTCGGGGCTGCGCTCCTTCGCATCGGTTCAGGGCGCGCTGGTTATGTATCCGATCCATGCCTTCGGTTCCGAGGAGCAGCGAAAGCGGTGGCTGCCGCTCCTGGCGACCGGGGAAAAGATTGGCTGTTTCGGTCTGACGGAGCCGGATTTCGGATCGAACCCGGGCGGCATGCTGACCCGGGCCGTGAAGGACGGAGACGAATGGGTTCTGAACGGCTCGAAGATGTGGATCACGAACGGCTCGATGGCCGACGTGGCGATCATCTGGGCCAAGACGGGCGACATTGACGATGCGAAGTCGATCCGCGGGTTCATCGTCGAGACCGATCGCGACGGCTTCACGGCGAAGGACCAGGAGGGGAAGCTCTCGCTGCTGGCTTCCGACACGAGCGAACTGGTCCTGCAGGACGTTCGCGTCCCCGACGCGAACCTGCTTCCGGAATCGGGTGGGCTGAAGAGTCCGTTGATGTGTTTGACGCAGGCTCGCTACGGAATCGCCTGGGGGGCGATCGGCGCCGCCATGGCCTGCTTCACCGAGGCTCGCGACTATGCGTTGAATCGCGTGCAGTTCGCCGGCAAACCGATCGCGGCCACGCAGATTCAGCAGACACGCCTCGCGGACATGCTGACCGAGATCACCAAGGCGCAGTTGCTTGCACTGCAGCTCGGTCGTCTCAAGGACGCGGGCGCGTTCACGGCCCAGCAGGTCTCGATGGCGAAGCGAAACAACGTGGACATGGCCTGCGAGTGTGCACGGGAAGCCCGCCGGCTTCTGGGCGGAAATGGAATTCTCGTCGAGTATCAGTCGATGCGTCACATGGCGAATCTCGAGTCGGTCTATACCTACGAGGGAACGCACGACATCCATGGCCTGATCCTCGGCCACGCGATCACGGGGCTGCCCGCGTACGAGTGATGCGCTGTCGTCGCCGGTCGGCGAGGGCGGTCGCTCGATCGGCCCTGTCCCCGCAGAGCGCTACGGCTCGGAGGCCGGTCCGAGCCAGCGATCGCCGATGAGGGTCGTGAGGCCGAGGACGATGACTCCGGAGAACAGCACGTCGCTGAGGAAGTGACCCCCCGCTGCGACGCGGGCCAGGCCGACCAGCAGTCCGAAGCCGGTGGCCGCGACGAAGATCGCCCGCCGCCGCCGCCGCGAGACGAAGGCATAGCCGAGCGCTGCAAGGGCGAATCCAGCGGAGGGGTGACCCGCCGAGAACGAGCAGTTGTGTTCGCACTGGTCCGAGATCACGAGTGCCGGGGTGAAGCGGCGGTCACCTCCGAACTGAGTGACGTCCCGCGGACGAGCCCGTCCCCAGTGCTCCTTCAGAATCCCGTTGACGATCAGCCCCGGGCCGAGCGCCAGGACCACCAGGAGGAGCGCGGCCACCTTCCCGCGGCGGCCGAAAGGACGCCGGCGAAAGGCGTCGAGCACGATCAATCCCAGAGAGCCGGCCACGGCGAGGCCCACGATCCAGTCCACGGACTCGTAGAGGATTCGCTCCCACACCGCACCGTCCTGGGAGAATCCGGCGGGTGAGTAGAAGAGTCCGGTGAACGCGAGGTCCCATTCCGGCAGGAACAGGAAGAGGAGCGCCATCGCGGCCGCAGCAGCCAGGAATCCGGCGCTGATCGCCCGGGTACGGGCGCCGGATGGAGCCCTCAATCCTCCGCGTCCGTTCCGGGTGCCAGGGATTCGTTTCTTCGTGCCTCGCTCAACGACTCGATGAAATCCTGCCTCTCTCCCATGAGCTGCAACCGCTGGTCCAGCGATTCGACCTCGCCGTGAAGCAGACGCAGAGCATCCTCGATCCGCTGCTCGCGCGCTCGGTCGGGAGAGGATTCGCGCCGCAACTGAATCCATTCCTCCATCACTTTTCCGAGCCTCCGACTCACCGGAAACAACAGGACGAACGTCCCGAGCATGAAGACCATGACGAGGATGGCGATCAGTTCAGCGATTGCGTAGGGCATCTTTCTTCCTTGCGGAGACGGAGTGAATCCGAGACACAGTACGCTACGATTCCGGCGATGGCACGGTTTCGCCCCCGAGATGTTGTGTCCGCCGCCGGTCCGCGCTAGCGTACCGGACGATCCGTCGCGAAAACGAGCGCCCGTAGCTCAATCGGATAGAGCGTCTGGCTTCGGACCAGAAGGCTGGGAGTTCGAGTCTCTCCGGGCGCATCAGCCGCCGGGTCGCACAGGAAGTTCTCAGCCGCACACCCATCCGGGAGCGCGCCCATGACATCCGAAGGATCCCCTCGTCCCGACCGCAGTGTCCTTCGATCGTTCCTGGCGGCCCTCGGGAGCCTCCGCAGGGGATGGCCCCAGTACGCAGCCGCCGACATCGCGACTCGAGTCGCCGCCACCCTGATGCTGACCCCGCTTGTGGCGTGGCTCGCCCGAATTGCGATGCAGCGGGCCGGTGGGGGCGCGGTCACCGACGCGGACATCGTCTGGTTTCTGCTTTCGCCTCTCGGAGTCGCGTCCCTTCTGCTCGTCACGGTGGGCTCCATTCTCGCGGGACTGATCGGGCATACCGCGATCATGACCGTCGCTTCGGGCGTCCGGGAGGATCGCGAGGTCTCGTGGGTCGACGGCATGCGCCATGCCTTTCGGCGGATTCTGGCGATCTTCTCGATGGCCGTGCGAGGCATGATCCGATTGATCGTCGACGCGGCGCCCTGGCTGCTGGCTGCCGGCGTCGTCTACCTGGTCATGTTCCGCGCGCACGACATCAACTACTACCTGTCCGAACGGCCCCCGGAATTCTGGATCTCCGCGGTTCTGATCGGCCTCGCACTGATGGGTCTGGCCTGGTTCGTCGGTCGCCGACTGCTGGGCTGGGCCATCGCTCTTCCCCGACTGCTGTTCGGC
>JARRPA010000019.1:0-11362 GCA_037383305.1 Gemmatimonadota bacterium
TGGGGCTACAGCACGCCCGAGCGGTTGGCCTCCGCGGGACGGATCGCCGTGCACGACCCAGACGCCGTGGCCCGACTCGGTCGCCTGACCGCCGTCACCGAACCGTCGTGGTGCTCCACAGGCTTCTGAGCACCGGGCGCGTGGCGCTGGCAGACTCGGGCACGACCGGGAGGACCGATGCGGGAACGACTGCTGGCCACGGCCAAGGCCGTGACACGGTTCGTGCTGGTCGTGGTCGCCTTCGGGCTGGCCGTCGGCAGCATCGGCCTGTCGGCAGGGCGGGGCTTCTGCCCGGAGCCGGCGCCTCGAGGCGTCCAGAGCGTGCTTCGAAGCAGCGGGCGCGGGGCCCACATGTGGAATCTCTCGACGCCCGTTTCAGCAGAGGGTGCGGGATCGTTGGGCTTCGGGCCCTGGGTCGTTTCTTCGAACATCTCGTCTCGCAATCGACAGACATTTCAGGTGCCCGGTTTCCGCGCAGGTCGGGCTTCGAACCGGGATATCGCGACAGCGAAAGGGCAAGGGACGTTCCAGAAGGCCCGTCTCCCACAACAGGCTCGTGTGAAATCGGATGCATTGATTTTTCGGTCCTCGATCGCCCCGTCAGTCGTGTAAGCTCAATCCGGCGTTCTCCACCCACGCTGGCGTTCGAGCCGTGCCGTGGCGAAATGCGGCACCCGGTGTCCCCGCGCGTTTTCGGCCCCGGAGCTCGTATCGCTGCTGCCGCGGGGCGGTCACGTTCGCCTTCCATTGCACAGCAGGGACCCTGAGGAAGCCTCCACCGGGTGCCGACGAGTCACTCTCCGACCGTTCTCGCCGGGAGTGTGAATCGCGGAAATTGTCGGCTCAGAAAATCCGGCGGGGGAAGGACTCCGGGCGGGATGGAAGCTAAAGGGCCGCGTCCTCCTCTTCGAGCACCGGACCGGGCTCCCGGGCATCCGGCGCGACCCTACCGGCACCGCACGCGGTCGAGACCGGCCCGAACTCGCGGGGATCGGTTACCGTGGAGAAGTAGTCGTACGCCAGCCGCGACATCTCGGCTATCGTCCGTTCCCTGCGCCATTGCGTCCGGTAGAAAGTGTAGACGAACGCAGCAATCGCCACGTGTCCGGCGTCGCCCGGCAAGGTGATGATCCCGATGTCGTTGATCGCGGCCGCGATCGTGCCGGTCTTGTGGGCGACCGGCGTCCCGCCCGGCAGCAGGCCCCGGATACGCCTCGAGCCCGATCGACTCTCGAGCATGGCGTCGAGCAGGTAGTCGCGGGACTCCCGACTCAGTCCCTCACCCGCATGGATCAGGGCGAGCATCCTGGCGGCACCGTCGGGTGTGGCCATATCGCGCGGGTCATCCCCGAAGCGGAGGCGAGCCTGCTGGCGGTGGTCCGGCGGCAGCGCATCGCGCATCCGGAAGTAATTGTACCGGTACAGCTCCGCCTCCGGAACCGTGTCCGGGATACCGGAGAGGTCCGCGAACGTCCGGGCCTCCGAGCGGTTCACGTCGATTTCCTCGATCCCCAGCTCACGGAGACGACGGGTCACCTCGTCCGGCCCACCCGCCAATCGAAGGATCACGTCCGTGGCGGTGTTGTCGGACACTTCGATCATCAGTCGAAACAGGCTGTCCACCGTGGCCTGCTCCGCCCGTCCCCCGGACCAGCTGGCGAGAGGACTGTAGCCGGGGCGAAAATCCGTTGTCGGCACAATGAGTTCTTCGGAGAGGTCGATCTCTCCCCGATCGACCCGATGAAGGAACTCCAGTGCCATCGGGATCTTCGAGACGCTGGCCATGGGGAACCGCCGGCCGCCGTTGAAGGAGATACGTGCGCCTGTCTCCAGGTGAACGGCTGTGAAGCCGACCTCTCCGCCCACGCGGCGTGCGATTCTGCGAAGCGCTTCTCCGACCGAGTCCGGAACGAGGCAGAGTTCGAGTCCGGACGGATTCGCATCGCTGACGGGTTGTCCACTCACGCGACCGGCGGTAAGTAAAGCGAGCACGTAAAGGGTGGAGAAAATGGCCACGATCCGGGGGAGTCTCGCCAGATCTGAATTGAGAATTCGCTTCTCTCTGGTGCCCCGGACCCTCATTCGCGCTTCTCCGCGGTCGCGGTGTGGCCGATTCCGCTCGGCAGGCGGCAAGTATCGGACCCTCGGATCGTTCGCGAAAGAGCGCCGAACCGGATCCCGCGTCGGAATCAGGGAAAGATGCCCAGCTCCTGGTACGAGGTGGCGATCTTCTTGATCGCAGTCACGAACGATGCCGTGCGAAGGTCCTGGATCCCGAGGCCGGACTCGACATCGCGGATCTGGTGAAACGCGACGACCATCGTCTCCTCCAGGCCGGAGTGGACGAGGTCCTCCTCGTCAGCGCCCAGGTCGGGGATGTCGGTGGTCGAAACGTCGACACCGGTAGCCTTGCTGATCTCGGCGAGCAGGCTTCGATGCGCCGCTTCGTCGAACCGCTTCTCCATGCGCCCGAAGCGGACGTGGGAGAGGTTCTTGAGCCACTCGAAATAGGATACCGTCACGCCACCCGCGTTCAGGTAGAGGTCGGGCAGGACGCGGATTCCTCGCTCGAGGAGAAGCTGGTCCGCTTCCGCGGTCGTCGGTCCATTGGCCGCCTCGCCGATGATCCGGGCCTTGATGCGGGGCGCATTTTCTGCCGTGATCTGATTCTCGAGGGCGGCGGGAACCAGGATGTCGCAGTCGAGCTCGAGTGCCTGGATGGTCTCCGGAATGTCCCTGGCGCCCGGGAACCCCAGAATCGAACCTGTCTCCTGCCTGTGCGCCATCACCGCCTCCAGATCCAGTCCGTCGGGATTCGTGATGGCCCCTTCCCATTCGGCGAGCCCTACGAGAACGGCGCCTCCTCCGGCCAGGTGCCGGGCGGCATGGTAGCCGACATTTCCGAGTCCCTGCACGACGACCCGCTTGCCCTCGATTCCGGGCTCCAGGCCGAGCGCCTTCATCTCCTCTGTGCAGCCGCAGGCCTCGCGGATGCCGTAGAATACGCCCCGGCCGGTCGCGTCGAGGCGGCCGCGGATCCCTTCCTGCTCGATCGGTTTGCCGGTCACGCACGCTTCGGGATTCTGCTCTCCGTTCGACATCGACTTGTAGGTGTCTACGATCCAGGCCATCTCCGCCGGACCCGTACCATAATCCGGCGCCGGGACGTCGATTCCCGGACCAATGAACCTCTTCTTGATGAGCTCATACGTGTACCGACGGGTGATTCGCTCGAGCTCGCCGGCAGAGTAATCGTTGCGATCGATCCGGATGCCACCCTTCGCGCCGCCGAAGGGAACGTCGACGACCGAACACTTGAAGGTCATCAGGGCGGAGAGGGCCATCACCTCGTCCTCGGTGACTCCCATGCTGAACCGGATGCCGCCCTTCGTCGGGAGCTTGTGCTGGCTGTGCTCCGCTCTCCATGCCTCGATCACTTCGATCTCGCCGTCGTCTCTCTTCAGCGGAAAGGTGAGACGATAGACGGAGTTGCATGCCTTGATCTGAGCGAGAAGCCCGTCATCCACGTCTGTGAAGGCGGCTGCCTCATCGAAGGCGCGATGGACCTGGGCGAGAAACTTGAATTTCCTGGACATCATCCGATTCCTGATTGAAGGATCGAGGACCCCGGAACGCTGGGGTCAATTCCGCAGTGGCATTGTCCCGGACGGAACCAGAATACAACCGGATGGAATCGCAGGACCACTCTTCGACTCATGGGCATGGCCGGTACCTGCTCCTGAGAGCAGGTTATGGAATCCGAGAGCGCCCGCCCGCCGGCTCGCGGCCGGAGCGGGCGGCGGAGCCCCGATCCGGGAGGAACCGATGCATGGAGCGATCCCGCGCCGCATTTGTCACGCCCTGCTGCTTCTGGTCTCGTCGTGGACGTGGCTTTCCGCACAGACTGGCGACGGGTCTCCGGTTGGCGGTGCGGAGCAGACGGTTCGGCTTCTGTACGACCGGATCAGCGCGGAGGCAGGATCCGTCCCGGAGTGGGCTCCGGTCCGGGAGATGTTTCTTCCGGAGTCCGTGATCGTGCTTCGAAGCTCACGAGACCGGATGAGCGTGTTGTCGCTGGATGCGTTCATTCGGGATTTCGAGCAGTTCTATGCGACGCCCCAGGTGAGAGAGAAGGGATTCGAGGAGACGATTCTCGAGCTTAAGTCCACCGAATTCGGTGAGATGGCGCAGGTCTGGGTCCTCTACGAGGCGAGGATCCCCGGGGGAGGAGGTAACCGCGGCCTGGACAACTTCTCACTGATTCGTCGCGAGGGTTCCTGGCGTATCGCCGCGATTACGAATGAAGTGGTGTTTCCTGACGGCCCCGCGCCCTCGCAGATGTTCGACTGATCCGGCTGTTCCGGGTGGGGGCCGGGCCGTCGCCCGGCCCCGAAACCCCACCAACGGCGGCGATCGGAATCAGGGCAGCAGCGGGGTCGCCTCCTCCATTTCGACGATCCACAGCCCGGAGGAGCCGTCGGATGCGAAGATCTTGCCCTTGAACGGTTGCGCTCCCCATGTGTCGGTCGCGTTCGGCAGGCTCCCGGCGCCATCCTCCGTCATGAACCACGCGATCTCCCGTCCCTGTCGATACAGGTCTCCCCGGAGCTCGCCGCTGATGTCCACTACGCGCAGCCCGGCCTGGTAGTACCCGATGTACAGCTTGTCGTCCTCGGCCCACAGGTTGTGCGAGCCCGCCTCGGGGACACGGTACCAGCCCACCTCCTGCGGGTGCTCGATATCGCGGACGTCGATCACGTGGATGTAGCCCCTCGGACCGTTCACGCACTCGGCACAACCGAAGATCTCGTCTCCCGTGAACACGTAGTCGCCGTAACGGATCGCGTGGTGCGTGTTGGCATAGCTCTCCGAGCCCAATCGGTAGCTGTACGCCAGGCTGGAGACGAGAACGGGGTGGGTGGGCGTACCGCCATGCGTGCCGGCGCCGACATCGATGATCACGACGCCATCGTTCCAGTAGGACAGGTAGCCGTAGCCATCCTGCACCGTTACGTCGTGAAGAAATCGGTCGTCGTTCGGCAACTGCCAACGTCCGACTTCCTCCGGCGCGGTCGGATCCGAGATGTCGATGATGTGAAGCGCGCGGGTGCCGTAATGAACCGCATACACGAGATCGCCGACGATCCACGTGTTGTGGACGCCGCCGGTCAGCCCCTCCGTGAAGTGGCTCAGCTTACGAGGATGTGCGGGCTGTGTGATCTCCAGTACGGTGATCCCGTTCTTCCGGTCGGAAGCGTGCTCGCTGGTGACGACGGCGAGCGTTCGGGTCTCGTTGACCTTCACGTCGTTCACTCGCCGCCCGTCGAACGGGAGGGAGTCCACGATGAACGGGCTCCCCGGATCGCTCACGTCCCAGGCGTACATCAGGTTGCCGTGGTAGGTGCCGGTGTAGGCATAGTCTCGCCCGTCCAGCCCCTCGAAGACCCACAGGTCGGTGGTGGCTTGCCCCTCGGGCACGACGCCATGAGCGACCCGCCGGAGAGTTCGTCGCGGTGGCCTCGGCAGAGCCCGCACGATCACGTCCTGCCAGCGATCTCCGATCTGGGCCGTGATCCGATACAGACCGGGCTCGTTGGGCACGACGACTCCCGTGCGCGCACCTTCGGATTCGAGCGCCATCGCATCGAACGGCTGGTCCTGCAGAGCCTCCCAGCTCCAGTTGACGGTCCCCCGGTCGACGGGCCGACCGCCGTCGTCGAGTGCAGTGGCCTCCAGGCGCAGCACATCGCCCGCTCGCACGGAGGCCGTGGACGGCTCGATCTCGAGCGACCGGATCGGGTTGGCCACCACCCGCAGTTCGACCGATGACGCGACATCGTCGACTCTCGCGGTAACGCGTGCCGTACCGATCCGGCGACCGTAGATCAGACCCGCGGAGCCCATCTCGAGAATGTCGGGATTTGAGGAGCTCCAGCGGACCGGCGGATCCGTGCGGGGTCTCCCCCCCGCGGACAGGCGCGCCGTCAGGCGCTCGCGGGTTCCGAGATAGATCTCGCCGGCCTCCGTCTCGATTTCGATTCGGTCCACGGGCGCTGCACGGACGACGACATGGGTATATGCCTTCAGGTCATCGAAACCGGTTCGTCCCGGCGCCCAGCGTCGGACCCGTGTCTCCACTACCGTCTCGCCGGGCCGGATCGCGGTGACCCGACCCGACCGCTGGTCGACGGCGATCTCGGCCCCCTGTGTCCAGACCATCATCTCGGGTTCCGACACCGGGTTTCCCTCTGCGTCCATTGCGGTGACTCGGATCGGGGCGTGTTGGCCCACATACAAACGCAGGGAGTCCGGCTGCATCGAGATCGTCTCGATGGTCGGGGCATCTCCCGTCTGCGCTTCGAGACCGCAGGGCGCGATCGTCGCGCCACCGCCGGCGATCAAGAGAAGGGCGATGGCGGGACGGCACCCGGTCGAAGGGGATGCGCTCATGAAACCACGTTTCGCTGAAGAGGGGGTCGAAGGCTCACGGCCCAGTGTACGTGAACCGCTCGCGGCCGGGAAGGTGGGGGCTCAGCCGTCGAAGATCTGGCGCGCCGTCTCCCCGGCGGCGAGTCGGCGAAACGCTTCGCTGCGGAGGCCGGTCCCTCCTCCCGCGGCGGCGAGCCTGTCGGATCCGGCGCCCACGTGGAACATCACGGCAATCAGGACGCGGGCGATCTCCTCTCGTGCCTCTCCTTCCGTCAGCCCGCGCTGCCTCATCGCGTCGAAAGCGGTCCGGGCCTCGGGGTTCTTCGCGAGGATCGGCACGACGGCATCCTTGAGAAGCGGGTAGGCCTCGGCCGGTGTCCGCGGTGTTCGAATCTCATCGTCACGCATGCGGAGACGATCCGGCTCGGCTCCCGATGATGCAAGCCGGGTTGCGCTTTCCGGCCGGGAGGGACACTACTCCGGCATGCCATTCGAGAGATATCGAAGGATGATTCCCGAGTTCGAGAGGTTCCTGGATTTCGCCTCCCGGCCGGAGCCGACGACGATTCGCGTCAGAAGCGGGAGGATCGATCCTGACGATCTCTTCGAGCGGCTCTCGCGTCAGGGATTCGTTCTGCATCCCCTGGCGAACCCGTCGGACTTCTTCCGAGTCGACCGTCAACCGACACCCATCGCTCTGACTCTCGAGCACTGGTTGGGCCTCTTCTACATTCAACGCGCCTCGACCGGACTCGCCGCGCCGCTGCTGGCGCCGAAGCCCGGTGAGCGAGTGCTCGACATGTGCGCTGCGCCCGGAGGGAAGACGACGCACCTGGCGGACCTGATGGAGGATCGCGGACCGCTGGTGGCCGTCGATCCGAGCGCGGGTCGGATACGGGCCCTGGCCGGAAACGTATATCGTACCGCGCACACCAACGTGATGATGGTAGCGGCCGACGGACGCGAGCTTCCGGACGGAGCGCAGTTCGATCGGGTGCTCGTCGACGCACCCTGTTCGGCGGAAGGCACCGTTCGCGATGGGCACGGGCGGATCCGCGGGCGGACCGAACGCTTCGAGAACTACGTCACGGGTCTGCAGGAAGCCCTGCTCCGCCGGGCCATCGATCTGACCCGTCCGGGCGGCAGAATTCTGTACTCCACCTGCACTTTCGCCCCGGAGGAGAACGAGGCCGTCGTGCATTCCGTGCTGTGTGATGCCGATGTCGAACTGGTTCCCATCCGTCTTCCCGCACCGTCCTCGCCGGGACTTACGGAGTTCGAGGGGCGGCGTTTCGACGAGCGTCTCGCCGATACCGCGCGGATCTACCCCCATCAGCTCGACTCCGGGGGCATGTTTCTCGCCCTCCTCCGCCGGAGGGAGCGCGCCGACCGGGAATCGGCTGATCCTGAGTCGGAATCCGCTCCCGGCTGGACCCCGGTTCCGCTCATCGACGACTCCGGTGGCGCCGACCTGACCGATATCACGGAAGCCGAAGGCAGGATCGATGCGATCGGCCGGGCCCTGGAGGAGGTGTGGCGGGTGGAGCCGCGGGCTCTGGATGAGATCGGGTGGATGTTGCGGAACGATCGGGCGTGGGCGCACGGCTGCCGCGAATGGCCGTTCGACGCGTGGGCCGGCCGGGGAAGCTGGAAATCGGTCGCCGTCGGTCTGCGTGCCTTCAGCTTCGACAGCGGCGGGCAACCGCGCCCGTCGAACGATCTGTTGCGGTGGCTCGGGGGCTCACTCGCCGGACGCGGCGTAGACCTGCCGGTGGATGCATGGCGACGGCTGCTTTCGCGGAAGCCCGTCGAGGCGCGGGAGGTGACCGACGGTTACGTGGTTCTCCGATGGGACGGCATGTCCGTAGGTCGCGGCTTCGTACGTTCCGGAGGGGTGCGTCACGAGATTCCCGGCGTCCACGCGCGAAGCCTGAAGCGAGTGCTGGAGGCCCGGGATGACCGGGACGGTCAGCCGGGAGCCTGAAGCGGCTCCAGGGCGCGCACGGAAGTTTTGAGCTCAGGCGACCAGGTTACACAGGTACGCCGTGGCCACTCCCAGGTAGTTGCCGAGCGCATATCCGATCAACGCCAGCACGATCGAGACGGGGACGAGCTCCTCCCGGTGGTATCCGGCCGCAACCGGGGCCGATGCCGCACCCCCCACGCAGGCGACGCTGGAAACCGCGGCCATGCTCACGTCCAGCCGCAGGAGCTTCGCGCCGATCACCACGAATACGAGGTGGATCGCGATCGCCACGAACCCGGCGACCAGGAACCAGTGCGCGTCACCGAGCTGTCTCAGATCGGCGGACGCCCCGATCATCGTCATGTAGAGGTAGACGAAGCTCATCGACAGCGGCTCGGTGCCGGGCACATCCTTGAGCGGAGTCGCCGACATCAGGACTCCGAGCGTGGTGACGAGGAGGATCGTCCACGTACTCGTGGTCAGGACGGGCGGGAACTCCGGCACCATTCCGGCGATCCATCGTGCGGCGACGATCGCCACGAAGCCCCAGCCGATGAGCGTGAGCACGTCGCTGAAGTGGACTTCGTGCGTCTTCTTCTCGACCTCCGACGAGGCCTGGATGAAGTGCGCGATTTCCTCCTCCGACACGCCGGTGAACCGGTTGAATGGCTTCGCCCATCGCTTGCAGGTGAGGATCAGCGGGAAGTACACGAGGTAGACGATGTTGTCCACGATCACGACGATGCCGACCAGCTCGCTCGGCGTATCGAGACTCTCGGCCACGGCGGCCAGATTGCCGGTGCCACCGATCCAGCTCCCCGCCAGGGCACCGAATCCAGACCACGCGTTGTCGGGCACACCGGCAGAGAACGCGACGTACGCGGCCACGCACCCGATCACGATCCCGACGGCTCCGATCGTCAGTACGATAGCGCCTCGCCACGCGACCTTCATCGACTGACGGATGTTGATGTCGAGCAGCATCAGCACGATGAAGAGGGGCACGGCGAACGACTTGAAGATGTCGTAAATCGGGCTCTCGCGCGGAATGATGTTGAGATTCGAGAGCAGGATCGGAGTGAGGAAGATCCAGATGATCGCCGGCAGAAAGTCGAAGATCTTCCACCTCGTCGTTCGCTCGAGCCAGAGGAAGAACACCGGGACCATGCAGATCACGGCCATGACACCGAACAGATCGTGGAACAGTGGCTGGGAATCCATGCACTACCTCTCGAGGGCGACGCCGGTAGAGCCGAAGCCCCCCGAGCCGCGTTCGGTGTTTTCCTGGAGGTGATCGACGAGTTCGATCACCGGTCGCTCGAATCGGGCGAATACGAGCTGAGCGATCCGGTCGCCGCGCCGGACGTGAATCGTCCGCTCCGCCAGTCCACGGAGGATCCGTTCGACCAGCCCCTCGGGCGGGCCCTCGACCTCGACCGATGTGAGCGCCGCCGCGGCGTTGTGGAGGATCACCTTCACCGGGCCTCGATATCCCGGATCGATCGTTCCGGGGGAGTTCAGGCACCCGAGACCCTGGCGCAGTGCCAGTCCCGAGCGGGGCCGCACCTGTCCCTCCACGCCCGGAGGCAGGGCGATTCGCAAGCCGGCCGACACCGCCGCGCGACTTCCCGGCGGCAGCGAGATCTCCTCACAGGCGAGCAGGTCGATGCCCGCATCCCCGTCCCTCGCCGGCACGAGTCCCGCATCGGAGGCCGATACGGCTCGACCGTAAGCGGGGTGCTCGGGAAGGAGCTCGACCCTGACCCTGTCGATTCGCGCGTCAAAATTCGACATGGGCCACAGTCTACCGGCGTCGCGTTGATTCGGGAACCGTCCGCCGCGTGCTGGTTGACGAACTCCGGACCGACGGGTCCATTGACAGGGCGCGATGCGCCTGACCGACTCGGTAAGGTCTCTCTCCTGGACACGCAATGCGACACCGGCTGGCCGATCGACGGGGGCTTTCACCTCGAATTCGATCAGGAATGACGGCGGTCGCACTGAGCCTGCTTCCCTCTCCTGTGAGCGCTCAGGAGGCCGACTCCAACCCGCCCGAGGCGGTCGCTCCCGTCGTCGATACGATCCTGGTCAACCGAAGCAACGTCTTTCCCCCCGACGTGGAGGAGGGAAGCTGGCTTTTCCGGCTGATGAACTCGATCCACGTGACGACGCAGGAGTACGTGATCCGCAACGAACTGCTCTTCGAATCCGGCCAACCACTCGACACTGCGCTCGTGGCGGAAAGCGAGCGGAATCTCCGGAGGAAGCAGATCTTCAGGGAGTTGTCCTTCGACACGGTGCGCGTCGGCGACCGCCTCGCTGTCAGAGTCGACACGCGCGACGGCTGGTCGCTCAAGCCGAAGTTCAAGCTCGGCGCGGCCAGTGATGGGACGGTCACCTACACCCTCGGCGTCAACGAGATCAACCTGCTGGGGACGGGAAACCAGGCCTTCGTCGCCTACGAGAAGCAGGTGGACCGGGAGGGGTGGAACCTCTCGGCCAGTTTCGCCCGCCTGTTCGGCTCGAATCTCGATGCGAGGGGAAACTACGCGGGCCTGTCGGACGGGAAGAACGGGAACTGGTATCTCGGCTTCCCTCTCCGGTCGCTGCGTGCGAAAGGGGGCCTCGAGCACAACGGCCTGGCGGCGAATCAGAACGTGATCCGCTATCGGGTGGACGCTTCGGGCGAAGACTCGACGGTCTTCCGGCGCGAGGCGGTATTGCTCGATCTCGTAGCGACCACCGCGCTCGTGACGCGCCGGAACGCGTTCTGGCGCCTCGGGGTTCGGGGCGAGTTTCGAAAAGAAGGGTATGCGCGAGGCGATTCCATCGGAACGGTGGCCCCCTCGATTCCCGATTCGCTCTACGGGGTGTTCGGCGGGTTCATCGAGGTGAATCGTGCCCGATACTGGGCCGTGAGTCGACTCAATGGCTTCGGAACGGAGGACGTCGACCTAAGCTCGCGTG
>JARRPA010000020.1:0-13058 GCA_037383305.1 Gemmatimonadota bacterium
CGGAGGGGGTCGTCGGCTCTCGTGATCGTCCGGCCCACGACCAGATAGTCGGCCCCCGCCGCTGCCGCCGTGGCGGGCGTGGAGACCCGAGCCTGATCCTGCGCGCCCTCGCCTGCGAGACGGATTCCCGGCGTTACGACCACGAACTCCTCCCCGCAGGCGAGCTTGATGGCCCGGCACTCCTTCACGGAGGAAACGACCCCGTCGATCCCGCTCTCGCGCGCCAGCCCCGCGAGTCGTCCCACGGTTTCTTCCACCGTAGCTCCCCGACCGAACACCTCCGCGAGCGAGGCATCGTCCAGTGAAGTGAGCACGGTGATGGCGAGCAGGCGAAGCCGATCCTCGTCGCTCGCGTCCCGGCCAGGGCCAGCCGCCGTCTCGTCCGCCGCCCCGGCCGCCGCCCGGAGCATCGCTTCTCCGCCCGCCGCATGCACGGTGAGTAGCCGGGCACCCAGCTGCGACGCGGAACGAACGGCTCCGGCCACCGTGTTCGGGATGTCGTGTAGCTTGAGGTCGAGAAACACGTTGCGCCCTTCGCCCACGAGCCGCTCGACGACCGGGGGTCCGGCCCGTGTGAACAGTTCCAGTCCCACCTTGTACCAGGTTTCCGCGGGCAGCCGCTCGACGAGAGCCCACGCGGACTCGGGGTCCGGGAAGTCCAGCGCAACGATCACCTCGGGTCTGCGGCGCAACGACTCCTCCTCACTCTCGTTCCGGAATCATCACGCCGCCGACGAGATCGCGCAGCGCACTCTCTGCTCGCGCGCAGTAGGCCGCCACCCCGCGATGGACTTCCACGGCGACCTCGGGATCGACGAAGAGCGCGGTGCCGATCTGCACGAGACTCGCCCCTGCGAGTACATACTGGAGAGCATCCTCTGCCGAACGGATTCCTCCGATACCGATGATCGGCAGGCCGGTCGACCGGCGGGCGCGCCAGGTGAGGTAGACACCCATCGGTAGAATCGCGGGCCCGCTGATACCGCCCGAGACGTTTCCAATCACGGGACGCCGTTGCTCGACATCGATCAGCATTCCCGGAAAGGTGTTGATCGCGCTGAGCCCGTCCGCTCCGTTGTCTTCGCAGATTCGTGCGTAGAGTCCGATATCGGGTACGTTCGGCGTGAGCTTCACGATCAGCGGACGCGAGGTGACGCGTCGCAGGGTCGAGACCAGATCGGCCAGGGCGGAAGGGTCCGTCCCGAACAACGTGCCGTCCTTCACGTTCGGACAGGAGACGTTGATCTCGTATCCGAGGAATCCCTCTTCTCCATCCAGTCCGGCGACAACCGCCTCAAAATCGCTCGCGGAGTGGCCGACGACATTGATCAGCACCCGGGCCCGGGAGAGATTTTCGGCCAGCCACGGCAGCTTCTCGCGGATGAAGGCCGCAAGACCGACATTCTGAAGACCGATCGCGTTGATCATTCCGCCCGGCGTTTCGGACACCCGATGCGGCGGGTTTCCCGGTCGGGGCTCGAGGCTGACGGCCTTCGTGACGATCCCGCCGATCTCCGCCAGCGGAATCAGATCCGCATACTCCTCGCCGTATCCGCAGGTCCCCGAAGCGAGAAGCACGGGGCTCTGCCACTCGACCCCGAAGACCGACTGGGTCAAGTCGGCCATGACAGCTCCCGCGCGTCGAACACCGGACCCTCGGTGCAGGACTTGATCCACTCACCGCTCGCGCTTCGCACCACGCACCCCTGGCAGGTGCCGATCCCGCACCCCATGTGCTCCTCCACGGACACCTGGAGCGACAGCTCGCGCTCTTGCGCCAGTCGGGCGACGGCCTGCAGCATCGGCGTCGGGCCGCAGGCGAGCAGCGCCGGGGCCTCTTCCGGCCGGATACCCTCGAGCACACGGCCGCTGCGACCGGCGGTTCCATCCTCCGTGTAGACGATCGGCGCCACTCCCGTGAGCTCCTCGATCAGCGATGGAGCGAATACCCGGTCGGCCGTTCGTTCCCCATAGAGCAGCTGGACTTGCCGGCCCGTCCTGTTCTGATCGGCCGCGAGAAAGAGAAAGGGTGCCAGACCGACGCCGCCGGCGACGCACACGACGGGCCTGTCCGAGGGTACCGAAAACGCCCGGCCGAGCGGGCCCAGCAGCAGGACGCGATCTCCCTCGCGCAGTTGCGCGAGACGGCGAGTTCCCGAGCCGAATTCACGCAGCAGCAGTCCGACCGTTCGGTCCGGTCCGGCCATGCCCACGCTGAACGGTCGCGGAAGGAAGGGGGCCGAGACCTGCCCCAGGCCGAGCCCCACCATCACGAACTGACCCGGTTCGGCTGTCGCCGCGATCCCGGGCGAATCGAGCTCCACCCACCAGGTCTCGGCGGCCGCGGACCGCACCTCCCGGATCTCCGCCCAGTCGCGAATCGGACGGCCCATCAGAACTCGACTTCCCGTTCCGCCGGCGGCTCGCCGGCGACCGAATCCCCGGCTGCGGGTGCGGGCTCCACCGGGAGCGAATCGCGGCGCACCCGCACCACGGTCGTGTCGAAGAGCATTCGGATCTCGATGATCCTGTCTTCCAGGTCCGACTCGGCCAGCACATACGCGGAGTCGGACCAGGAGTCCTGAACGGTTCCGGTGATCGCCTGCCGGTACGGATCCGATGCAGGCAACGACTCGAGCCGGGCGACCAGCTGAGCGTCCGTGACCTCTCCGGCGTCCTGCACCCAGCCGCCCGGTCGATAGTCCGAATAGGCGAGAGCTCCGTAGATCGCCTTCGCAGTCCACGGCGAGTCCGGAGCCAGTTCGAGATATTTCAGATAGAGTCCCCGGGCGACGGCGGGCGATTCCAGTTCGGTCCCGGCCAGTTCGGCGCCCCGAAGCGCGCCTTCCGCCGCCGAGGCGCCGCGATCGCGCCAGGCCTGCGTGTAGTCCCGGAATCGAGCCGCCGCGGACGCGAGCGGAACGGCGGTCTCGCGGGTGAGCGCATCGCCTGCCCGCGTAGCGCGCTCGAGATCGGGAACGGTCGCCGACACCTGGTCGGGATCGGTCGCCAACCGCAGACGGATCTGAGACGCCAGAAGGCTGGCCTGCGGTGCCCAGCGACTCGTCGCGCCTGCGCTGGCCGAACTGTCCAGAACCGCTAGCGCGGCACCGTAGTCAGCGAGCTCTTCCAGGGCACGCCCCCGCAGAAGCTGCACGAGAGAGCGCCGAGCCGGACGCATCATCTCCTCCTGAAGGAGAGCCCCGAGGCTGGCGTCGAGCCGTTCCGGGGCCCGGTGCGCCAGGGTGTCCACATGAGCGATCTCCGCCTCGGAAAGCTGGCCGAACTCATCGGCGCGGAGAAGCTCCGTGGTCACCTCGACGGATCTCTCGTAGTCCCCGATCTGCAGAAGCGCCCGGGCCAGATCGAGGCGGGCTTCGCGGGTCAGATTGATCTGCCGCGCCGCGTCTTCGAGATCGGTCGCCGCGTCCGCCGGTCGGTCGAGTTGAAGCCTGGCGAGTCCCCGGTGAAAGAGGATGTTCGCCCGGTCATCGGCCGCGAGCTCGGCTTCGAGCGCCGAAGTGAGAAGCGAGTCCGCGAGCCACGGTCGCTCGAGCTGCACAGCCGCGATCCCCTTCAAACCGGCCGCGAGCGCCGAATCGCGCGACCGCCTCGAGAGCTGTCGGGCGTAGTCGGCCGAATTGAAGGCCGATTCCCAGAGCTTGTTGTGGAGCTCCGCTCGCGTCTTGAGGAACGCCGCATCGTCCGCGTACTTGCTGCTCGGATGATTGCTGACGATCCGACCCGCCTTGGCGATGACGCTGTCGAACTGCTGGCGGGCCAGCTGATCACGCTCCTCCTGCAGCGAGGTCATGCCGGCATCGTACGCCTGCCCGGCGTCGTACATCGCGTTGAAGTATACGCAGCCGCCCGCCGCCGTAGTCAGCACCATCGCGAGCACCCCCGCTCGCAGACCGTCGCGGGTCAACCGCCCCCACTCCGCCGGATCTGCGATTGAACATAGCTGGCCCGGTATTCCTCTATCGAATCGGCCAGCGCCACGGCGAGCCGCTCCTGATATTCTGCGTCCGTCAGCTTCGCGACATCCTTCGCGTTCGTAATGAAACCGAGCTCCACGAGCACGGCCGGCATGTGACCGGTCGCACCCACCAGTACCCAGAAGGGACCGGGCTTGGTACCGCGGTCTTTTCCCACTGCCACCCGCGCCATCCCTTCCTGGACGTACTCGCCGAAGTCCTGCGAGACGTCGCGGTTGCCCTCGAGGACGATCATCGAGACGATCTTGTCGATCGGCGCTTCTCCATTGAAGTCGAGGGTCTCGCCCTCGAGCTCGAGCACGCTGTTCTCCAGTCGGGCGACACGGGACGACTCGTCGTTCCGCGCGGGACTGAGGAAGTACGTTTCGAAACCGTTCGCCCGCGATCCTCCGTTCGGCTCGGCATTCACGTGGATCGAGACGAACAGGTCCGATCCGCTCGTCCGGGCCTGCTTCGGTCGATCCTTCAGAGGAATGAACCGGTCGTCTTCCCGCGTGAGCTCTACCTCGAAGCCGGGCCTGCGCCGAAGTTCCTCGGCCAGCCTGCGCCCCACCGAAAGCACGATGTCCTTTTCCCTCGCCCCGGTGCGTCGATTCACCGTGCCCGGATCGTGGCCTCCGTGGCCGGGATCCACCGTGACTTTCCACGGACCCGTGCGTACGGCGGTAGACGCCGGCGTCGGTTCGGAGGCGCCCGGACGCGGGATGTCGACGACCAGTCCGCTGCGCGCCTCCCTTCGCACCGCGTCGAGCCGCTGGAGGTACTCCGTCGGAACCCAGAGATCGCCGTCGGACAGATACGGCGCGTTGGCGAACGTCAGAACTCGAGATCCGAGGCGGACGAAGGGCGCACCAGCGCGGATCTCGATCGGGTCGCCGGTCGCTCCGGCGGCCAGCCCGCGGCCTCCCGCCCGGGTGGGCCCCCGAACGAGCTCCTCCGGGGCTTCGCTCCAGCGGAACACCGAGTATCCCGATCCGGCCGCCACTTCCGCCCGGCTGCCATCCGCAATTCCGCTCGACTCGGAGCCGCGGTTCATGGTCTGTGCCGGCATCCCCCTCGGCTGCAACGCCATCACCGGCGCCACGCATAGACAGATCGCTCCGATCCTCCCGATCCGCCCCAGCAGTCTCTTCATGTCCGGCTCATTCTCTCGCTCGAAGCGCACGTTCGACCTCCCGCCGCATATCGTCCTTCTTCAAGGACTGACGTTTGTCGTGCAGCTTCTTCCCCTTCGCGAGCCCGAGATTGACCTTCGCCCGGCCCCGGCTGAAGTGGATGTCCAGCGGGACGATCGTGAGCCCGCGCTCGGCCGTCTTCGCGTCGAGGCGGCGCAGCTCGCGCGCGTGAACGAGGAGCTTGCGCGGGCGAACCGGATCAGGAACGTCCATGCTCGCCTGCTCGTAGGGGCTGATGTGGAGATTGTGCAGCCACAATTCTCCGGCCTCGACTCGAGCGAAGGCGTCGGTGAAGTTCGCGCGGCCGTCGCGAAGGGACTTCACCTCCGCCCCCTGCAGCACGAGGCCCGCTTCGAGCTCTTCCAGTATTTCGAACTCGTGGCGGGCCTTGCGATTGCGTATGACGGGCGCTCTTCCCCCGGCCTTCTTCCCCACCTGGTCTCCTGAAGCCACACTGCGAACGGACGGAACGCCGGCAATTTAGATCGACCGGGGGAGAGTCGCCACCGGTCAGTGAACCGGCCTCATGTGGTATCGAAGGCCTCGCGCTGCACCCGCATCGCGCGACGGAAGCCGTAGACTTTGGCAACTTCGCCACCCAGAACGAAGCCGATCGCGGCATAATAGAAGGAGAGCACGAGAACGACGAGCGTCGCGAAGGCGAAGAAGAAGCGGCTGAAGTCGGCCACGTCGGCCAGGTACCAGCTGAGGGCCGCCTTCACCAGCTCGAATCCGATCGAAGCGAACAGGGCCGCGATCGCCGCCGTACGCCAGCGAAGGTTCGTCGTCGGGACGAACTTGTAGATCAGCAGGAACATCAGGAAGATAGCCGCGAACGCGGTCGCGTAGCCGAGGATCTGCGCCGAGAGACCATTGGCGACCGGCATGCGCTCGATCCACTCGCTGCTCACGGCCACGAATGTCGTCGTGATCCCGACGTTCGCGGTCAATAGCACGGCGGCGAGAAGCACCAGCTTCACGTCGAGGAGCTTCGACTTCAGTATCCCGGGCCCCTCGCGGAGGTCGAACACCGAATCGAGCACGGTGCGAAGGGCCCCGAACAGCCGGGTGGAAAACCAGATGAACAGTACGGCACTGATCAACCCGAGCGAACGCGAGATCTCAACCACGTCCACGAGCTGTGCCAGTATCTCCTGCTCGACCTCCTGCGTCACCGGAAGCAGCGACCCCACCCAGTCGAGGACCACGCTCCGGGGAGCCTCGATCTGGGGAGCGAGACTCAGTCCCGCCACGGCGAGCAGCAGGGCGAGGAAGGGGATCGCAGCGAGGAGCAGACTGAAGGTGAGTCCGGACGCGAGAAAGAAGATGTCGTCGGAGGCGGCCTGATCATACACCTCGTGCACGAACTCCAGGCCGCCTCGAATGCCGCTGCCGAAGCCGGGAATCCTGCGCGGGCCGCTCCCGGTCGGCATCTGGTCGAACGGCAGGGCTCAGTCCTCGACGGCCTCGCTGACGGCTTTCTTGACGTCCTTCACCGCCCGCTTCACGACCTTCTTGGCTTCTTCGACATCCACTTCCGCCGTATCGGCCAGTTCTTCCACGCTGCGGCTGTAGCTGTCCTTCGATTCGGCGAGGCGCTCCTCCAGCTCGGCACGGGCCTTCTTGGCGGCGGCGCGGCCCGCCTTCACGGCCTCTTCCGCCTGGATTTTGCGGTGCTTGACATCCCCGCGCGCCTGGTCGATCCGCTCGCCGACCTCTTCGCGCACCCGGTCGTAACGATCCTCGACCTCGGCACGCAGCAGGCCGAACCGGTGATCCGCGTCCTCACGGAGCCGGGCCAGGCCTTCGCGGATCTCCCGCTTCGTCTCGTCTCCGGTGCGAGGCGTGTACAGCAGAGCGACAAGAGCGCCGGCGATCGCCCCACCGAGGAACGCACCCAGGCCGGAGCCTCTCTTTTCTACCACCACGTACGGCACTTCATCTCTTCTGTCAGCCATCTTCATTCTCCCGGCTTGAGCCCGAGGTTGATTGGACCCTGTAATGTAGACGTCCCGGTGCAGATCTACAACGAACGCACGGCCTTTGGCCGGTCACTCCGAAGATTTCTCCACCACCCGCCCGTAGGCCGCCGCATCCCAGGCCGGACGGTCGTCCGCGTTCGCGATCTCGTAACCCGTGTAGAAGACGAGCCGACCGATCCGGGACATCTTGTCGTACGCGATCTTGTCCGCGTGGTCTGAGGGACGGTGGTAGTCATCGTGCGTTCCGTTGAAGAAGAAGAGAACGGGGACGCCGTTTCGCGCAAAATTGTAATGATCGGACCGGGAGTAGAATCCCTCCTCGGGCCAGAGGTCATCGATGACGGCCATGTCGAGCTCCGGGTGCTCCGCCGCGACCCGCTCGACCAGCGGGCCGAGCGTGGACTCCTCCTTGCCGATCGCCACGATCGTATCCGTCCAGTTCCGCCCCACCATGTCCATGTTCAGGTTCGCGACCGTCTGAGCGAGCGGAAACGTCGGGTGATCCGCGTACCACCCGGACCCGAGAAGTCCCTTCTCCTCACCGCTGACGGTCATGAACACCATCGATCGGCGGGGCGCCTGCGGCAGGGAGGCGAACGCCTGAGCCAGCTCGATGACCGTGACCGTGCCCGACGCATCGTCGTCAGCCCCGTTGTAGATCGAGTCACCGTCCACCGGCCGCCCTACTCCCACGTGATCCATATGCGCGGTGAGCACGACATACTCGTTCTTCAGCTCCGGATCCGAGCCCTCCAGCCAGCCGATCGTGTTGGGCGCTTCGACCACGTTCACGCTCGCTTCCGACCGGATGTGTGCCGACCAGCCCTCGGCCGACGTCCCTTCCGATACGACGGCGGCGAGGTCGGCCGGCAGAGCCGAGAGAGCCACGAACGCGGCCGGGAACGAGGTGTCCTTCACCTCGCCGACGCGGGTCTGTGTATCACTGAGAAAATTCTTCAACTGATCGAAGAAGTTCTGCGGGATGTCGAGCACGACGAGTACTCCGGCCGGATCGTGAGGACCGAGCTTCTCCGCCAGACCCCCTCGCAACACGGGACGGATGTTCTCTGCCGTGAGGAGAACCGTGACGATTCTCCCGTCCACGTTCCCGAAGTCTCCCGCGATGTCTACGACGGCGAGCGGGCCTCCGCCTTCCGAGAGCCGCGCGTCGTGCAGCGTGAAGAACTCGTCTCCGTAGCCGAGCTCCGTCACACCGTCCGGACCCGTCAGCGCGAGGTCGTGTGCCGAGGGACCGGCCGGGACGATCGAGGAGATCGGGTAGAGTTGCAGATAGGAATCGCCGTTGCCGGGAGCGAGTCCGAAATCCTTGAACCGATCGGCCACGTAACGTGCCGTCTTCATGAGCTCGGGACTCGGGGTGTTCCGGCCGCGCATCGAATCGTGCGCGATCACGCCCATGTGCTTCTGCATGTCCGCGACCGTGATCGTAGCGGCTGCGTCGCGCGCCGCCGTCGAATTCGTCGCGGCCATCTGTGCGGAAAGTGTCCCGGAAGACGCGACCATCAGAACGAAGGCTCCGCCTGCGAGCCTGGCTCCTTTCCCGACCAATCCCATTCCCATTATTCCCTTGACTCCTTGATCGTTCGGGCCTCCCGCTCTTCGGCAGGCCTGGTGTCTTCGCCGCGTGAGGTCCACCCGGAACACGCGCTCGACCGGGGTGTGTACTCCGGAGCCCGGCGGGTGTTGCCCGCGCGACAACTGTTTCCGGCCAGCGAGGCGTGCCGAACCGTTCGAGCAGGACTGCATCGATGACCCTAACACCCGGCAGGCCCGAATGGCTGTATCCGCGAGCCTGACCGGGGCCGGCCGCCGCTCGCGGGCCGACCTGCTGCGCCCCTCGGACCTCTATGATCCGAGGCGGCTTGAACTCGTCGCTCGGGGGATCGTGGAGGGTTTCCTGATCGGGCTCCACCGGTCGCCGCACCGCGGCTTCTCGGTCGAATTCGCAGAACACCGTCCCTACTCTCCGGGCGATGACACCCGTTTTCTTGACTGGCGCATGTACGCGCGCTCCGATCGCTGGTATCTGAAACAGTTCGAAGAGGAGACGAACCTCCGGGCGTATCTCGTGCTCGATGCGAGTCACTCGATGCGCTGGTCGTCTCAGCAAATGGCCGACTTCTCGAAACTCGACTACGGCCGCCTTCTCTCGGCCTCACTCGCGACTCTTCTCCTGCGACAGGGCGATGCCACCGGATTCGTGGCGTACGACGATCGTGTTCGGACCCACCTGCCGCCCCGGGCGTCCCGACGGCATCTGGCGACCATTCTTCGCGAGCTCGTGACGCTGGAAGGAGGCGGACGCAGCGAAGCGGGAACCGCGATGCGAGACGTGGCGATTCGATTGAGGAGAAGGGGTCTCGTAGTGCTGGTATCGGATCTTCTGGTGGACGCGGAGGACGCTCGCCGTGCGCTGCACTACCTGCGGCATCGCGGACACGAAGTGATCGTTCTGCACCTCATGGACCCGGGAGAGCGGGAGCTGCCGGCCGCCGGTGACGCGATCTACTTCGATCCCGAGACCGGTCAGGAACTGCGGACGAGCTCGTCGGCTCTCCGCACCGAATACGCCGCGACCGTGCAGGCTGCGATCGACGAATGGCGCAGGGAATGTCGCGGCATGGGAGCCGACTACCACCTGCTCACGACCGATACGCCGATCGGAGTCGGTCTCGGTCACCTTCTGCAGAAGCGGGCCCGGCTCGGATGAGCTTCCTGTATCCCGCGGCCCTGGCGCTGGCGGGACTGGCGCTCGTGCCGCTCTTGCTCCACCTCGTGCGCCGGGACACGGACCGTCGCGTGTCCTTCCCTTCTCTGCGATATCTGCAGTCGGCGCAGCGTCAGAGTGCCCGGTCCATGCGAATCCGGGACTGGCTGCTCGTCGCCGCACGCATGGCGATCGTTGTCTTTCTTGCTCTCGCGGCGAGCCGTCCACTCATCGGCACGGGAGATGCCGGAAGTCATCGCCCGACGGACCTGGTCCTGCTCGTCGACAATTCCGCGAGCATGGACCGCCTCTCGGGCGGACGGACGTTGCTGGAGTCCGTTCGGCAATCGGTGGCCGTATCGCTCGACCATGCGTCGGCCGGAGACCGGGTCTGGTTGATATCGGCGGTGGACGGGCCTCTGACCACCGGGGGTGACGCGGAGGAGGCGGCCCGGCTCCTGCCCGGCATCCGAGCGTCCGACGCGGGCGCTTCCCTGCCGGATGCCGCTCGCTCGGTGACATCGACGATACCAATGGTGGAGGATCGTGCGAGAGAACTGCAGATCTTCTCCGATCTTCAGTCGGGCTCCTTCCAGGGAAACGCCGAGATCGCGGATGGCTGGACCGTACGGATCCTTCGCGTCGCGCCGGACGACGATGGTAACGGACGGGTCGCCTCTCTGGCGATCGGGCCCTCCCACCCGGTTCCGCCCGGTACTTCTCTTTCCGTCACGGCTCGGCTCGAGGCCGCCGCGGG
Organism: Gemmatimonadota bacterium; assembly: GCA_037383305.1. GTDB lineage: Bacteria > Gemmatimonadota > Gemmatimonadetes > Palauibacterales > Palauibacteraceae > Carthagonibacter. Next base: position 10,641 of record JARRPA010000020.1, read on the forward strand.
CACCGGACCCGCAGAGACTTCTTCCGCCTCTGTCCCGACCGATGCGCGGCCGGAAGCGCGCTTGATGGTGAACGGTCAGACGGTGGCAATCCGGACGGCCACCTGGGGTTCGGATGTCGAGTTCGCGATTCCGGCCCCGGATCCCGGTGCCTACGTCGTCCGGGTGGAGATCGATCCGGAGGGGCTCCGGTCCGACGACGGGCGCCAGGCGGGCATCCGGGTTGCGCAGCCGTCCCGGGTCCGGTTGGCGGGAGGCTCGGGCGCGGACGCGGAGTTCATCGCGAAGGCGATCGAAACGCTGGACGCGGACGACCGTGTACGGCTGGCCGCCGGACCGGCGGATCTCGTCGTTCAGGTGGGAGGCGCGCGCGTCGACGAGTCGGGCGGGTCGGTCGGAGCGAGGGCCAGAGTCCTGGTCCCCCCTTCCGATCAGATGAAACTCCCGGCTTTCAACCGAGAGCTGCTCCGCCTCGGCATCCCCTGGAGCGCGGAGCCGGACCCAGCTGTGGGCGCCCTGCAGATCCGGGAGGACGGACTCCCGTCGGTCGCGGGAGAGTCCGTTCTGCGCAGGTATCGCCTGCGACCGGGGACGGCGCCTTCGTCCCCGGTCGATTCGGTGCTCCTTCGAACTTCGGATGGAGAAGCCTGGCTGATCAGCGGGCGAAGTCCGGATTCGGTCGTGTTTCTCCTCGTCGGATCGCCTCTCCTGCCGCGCCGATTCCCTCACGGGACCGGATGGGCCGCCGATTCAGGTGGAGGGCGGCGCACCCTGGCGACCCCGCACGGCGGGAGCCTGGCGCCTCGCGATGCGCACCGACTCGGCTCCGGACGCCCGTTTCGTGGGCGTCAATGTGCCCGCCTCAGAGTCGGATCCCGCGACCCTCGACGACCGGCGTCTCGCAGCCGTGATCGGACCCGCGAGCGACGTGCGAGTGAGCGCACCGGTCGGCTGGTCCGACGTGATCTTCGCGACACGACGAGGCAGGAACGTTGCAGGCGTGCTGCTCGCGGCGGTCCTCGCGCTGCTGGCGTTCGAGACCTGGCTGTCGGGGGCGCGCCGAGCCCGCATCCGGTCGTCCGACGACTACGAGTCTCCGGGAGGCGCCGCGTGATCCTCGGCAGCTTTACGGCGTTGCTCGCGGAAACCGACATCGCGGTCCGCATTCCCGCGCCGGGGGGATCTCTGAACGTCACCGGCTGCCCCGGCGCGGCGCCCTCGTTGCTGGCGAGCGCGCTCATCGGCTTCAGCGAAACGCCGGTGGTCCTCGTATTGGACACGCCGTCCCTGGCCGAGGCGGCCCTGACGGATCTCGGCACGGGCGCCGGCATCCGGGACGCGAGGCTTCTGCCACAGCGCGAGACGCTTCCCTTCGAGCACGCCGATCCGCACGTCGAGATCACGAGCCAGCGCGTGGACGCCTTCGCAGCGCTCCTCTCCGGAAGAACGCGATTGTTGGTCACGACCGCCCGCGGCCTCGTGGAGCGCAGCCCGGTGGCCGTGCGCGGCGAAGAATTCTCGATGCTCTTGAGCCGGGGCGAACGCTGGACCCGTCGACAGCTGGCGGAGCGCCTCTCGCAGATGGGATTCGAAGCCAGCGACTCGGTGCGGGAGCTGGGCGACTTCGCGGTCCGGGGAGGCATCGTCGACCTGTTTCCGTTCGGCCGAGACATGCCCATCCGAATCGAGCTGTGGGACGACGAGATCGCCTCGATCCGGAGCTTCGATCTTCTGTCGCAGCGCTCGGTCGAGAAGCACGAGCACGCCGAGGTCCTCCCGGTCTCACTGGATCCGGCACAGTTCGAAGAATCCGGAGTGACGTGGGAGCGACGCTCCCTGCTCGAGCTGCTCCCCGAGGGCTCGTTCGTTCTGGAAGTCGGCCGCTCAGGCTCGGACGAGCGACGGCGGCGTCTCTGGAACGACGTCCGGGAGGCCTGGGGCACCGACGCGCCCGGGGGACGACGCTCCGCGGCCGACCTCGTGCTGCCGCCATCGGATGCCGAGCGCGCATTCCGCGCGCTCCGGCGGATCCGCGTGGAGCCCGTGGAAGGGGAGACGCCGCCCGGAGAAACGCGCATCGACCTCGGCATCGCTCCGCCCCCGGCGATCGACCGGAACATGCAGGCGCTCGCCGCCGGGATCGAGGAGGCGGCGGGTGCAGGCCAGCGCGTCGTTCTGCTGTGCGACAACGAGGGGCAGCTCGAGCGACTGGAGGAGATTCTCGAAGATCTGGGGAGGGGCCGGCTTCTGCAGAAGGTGGATCTCGCGCTCGGTTCGCTGAGCGGAGGGATGCGAATCCCGGGCCCGGAACCGCTGCTGGTGATGACAGACCACGAGGTCTTCCAGCGATCCCATCGGGTGCGTCGCGGACGGACGCTGCATGGAGTCGCGTCTCTCGAGTCGATCGCTTCTCTGTCTCC
>JARRPA010000021.1:0-11699 GCA_037383305.1 Gemmatimonadota bacterium
CGGCACGCAGGTCTTCGGTGTCCTTCAGGTTCTCGTCGAGAATCAGGATGCTGTAGAAATTCGATTTCTCGGAAAGATGCTGCGTGTAATCGTAGCCGAAACGAACGCCGGCGAAGTCATTCGTGGGTCCGATGATCGGATCCTCGCTCGTGTACGTGCCGGCCACATCGAGCCGCAGCTTCGTGCGATCGGTATCGACGGCGAACCAGCCCACACCGAGCGCGCCCTGCCAGCGGTTGTCGAAACCCGCAAAGCGGTTCCGATTCCAACCGGCGATCGCGAACGTATACAATCGTTCTGAAAGGTCGAAATCGTATCTCAGATTCGCGAAATAGTTCTCGGCGGTCTTCTTCCGCTCCGGTTCGACGACCACGAAATCGTCCTCGCCGGTGCCTACGGCGACTCGGTCCTCGGTTGAGCTCGAATCCGTGCTCAGTCCGCCCGCGTCGAGCCGAACTGAGGACCTCGGCCAGTAATACTCGGCGAGATTGCGGAACCCGAAGGTCGTAGCCGAGGAGTTTCCGCCAGTGATTACGATCGAGAGATCCGCCGTATCGTAGAACCACAGGAAGGCCATAGCCAGCGCCGGCAGCACGACGAGCTGTGAGAGCTTCCGCATGACCGTCCCCCGTATTTGACTGGTTCCCGATCTCCCTGGCCGGCCGGACCCGAGCCCGTCCTCGGTCGCGGACGTACGCGCGCGAAACTCTAATGGACTCCGGAGGGGCAGACAATGGGCTCCAAACGGGGCAGGGGCTCCAGACGGCGGCTCAGCGGATCAAGGAACCGTCATTCGGGCACGGCTTCGAGCCTCAGGCCTCTCGGCGTTCCGTCGAACTTCACTTGAAAGCGCCGCCGGGCGAAAACGTTGGGATTGCTCTCTGTCCGAATCAGAACCGTGAGCCGGTAGGTTCCGGCCGGGTACTCCAGCATGAACCCCGAAGAGATGTCGAGGGGTGTCACGAGCCGGAGCTTCGGGGCGTCGAGCCAGGTCAGCAGCAGAGGCAACTCGGGTGTCACGGCACCCGGCGAAAGATCGAGCCGCGCCTTCGAACCCGCGATCGACCAGGGGAGGGGAAGCGGGTAGGCAAAGCCGGGATGGGGCCTCCAGAGGGCTCCGTCGAACAACTCGAGACGATCGATGGTGGCATGGCACCCGAGAGCTGGTTCGCTGCCAGCGTTTTCGAGCTGGATGGTCCAGACGAGAGCGGGCCGATTCGACGCCCGGACCTGCATGGGTTCCTGCTTCTCGGCGACCTTCAACCGAAGTTGAGGCCGCTGCCTGAGCCGCAACAGTCGGTGAGCCTGGAATCCCGCTGCTCCCGATACTGCGAGTACCATCGCCAGGTCCGTCAAGCTGTTCCTCCCGGTAGAGAAATCCGCGCCGGATTGCCGGTGCCAGGGGCGTGCCCGTCGCTGTCGTGGCAAGGAGTCTGCCGGACGACGACATACTCGTAGAAGTTACAACAGCTATATAAAGATAAATATCACAATATAAAATATATAAAGAGTATTGATTTTTCGTTCTGGATCCGGGTCCACGGATCGATCGATCACCTCGGGGCCGCATCGCGAGTCGGTCAATTGAGCAACTTTTTCCGTCCGCCCTGCCACTCCTTGCCAACTTCCCCCGGGAAGGCGGATCTTGCCTGTCGCCCGGGACGACGGCCCGGGCATGTCTCGAGAACCGACGGGGAGTCGCAACGGATGCCGATCGTCTGGCCCATAGCCGCTGCAGCCGGCGGCATTCTCGCCCTGGATCGCCTCGCGCAATTCACCGCACGTCCACCGAAGCGCCCCCTCGAGATGTCCGGTGCGGACCTCGGGATCCCACACGAGGCGGTCGAGTTCCCGGCATTCGACGGAATCACGCTGCGAGGGGAGTGGATCGAGCCGACCGACACCCCCGCGAACCGTCCGGTGGTACTGCTCGTTCACGGTTGGACCGGGAACAGCGGAACGATGCTCTATGTGGCCCGGCCGCTTCTCGAAGCGGGATACCCGGTTTTCACCTTCGACGTTCGACATCACGGCCGCAGTGACGATGCGCCGTACGTCACGATCCGTCATTTCAGGGATGATCTCGCGCACGCCGTCGGAGTCGTGCGCGAATCGAGGCCCGGGGCGCCCGTTCTGGTTGTCGGCCACAGTCTGGGCGGGTCCGCCGCACTTCTGGTCGCGGCGGCGGGGGCGCCGGTGGATGGGATCGCGCTGATCGCCGCCCCTGCCGACCTGATGGAAGTCACAGCCGGAATGCTCTCGGATCACGGCCTGCCGGGTGGATTGTTGACAGGTGTGCTGAAGCCCTTCTGGCAACGTCGCGCGGGCGTGCCGTTTCGCGACCTGGATCCCGCGGAGGGCGCCCGTCGACTTCAGCTGCCGCTGCTCGTAGTACAGGGAGACCAGGATGCCAGGGTGCCGGCCGAGCATGCCCTGCGACTGGCCGGGAATGCGGGGACCGAAGTGCTCTGGATCGGTGGGGCCGGGCATAAGGACATTCTCGACAGGCCCGAGTTGCATCAGGCGCTCGTGGAGTTCGTCGCCGCCGCCTCGCGGGAAGCCGCGACCATCGACGTTCTCGCAGCGGTGATTCGAAACGGAGAGCGGGTCCTCGTCTGCCGACGGCCGTCGGGAAAACGACACGCGGGGCTCTGGGAGTTTCCCGGCGGGAAGGTCGCCCGGGGGGAGTCTCGGGAAGCCGCGGCGGCACGGGAACTTCGGGAGGAGCTGGACCTCGAGCTCCTGAGCGCCAGAGAATCGGGCTTCGCGTATCGAGATCCCGGTTCACCGTTCCTGATTCACTTCCTGGAGGTCGAGGCGGCGGGGAATCCTCACCCGAAGGAGCACGACGAGATCCGTTGGGTGGCCGGTCCGGAATTGCTGGACCTTCCCCTGGCTCCGGCGGACCGCGCGTTCGCCGAGCGTCTCTGGCAGGACTGAGCGGCCATTCGGTCCGCCGGGACCGCTGAGCCGCCGGGAATCCCATGCGAACTCTGCAGATCCTGTGGACCCTGCCCAATACGCTACTCGGCCTGGCCGTCGGGATCCTGGCGGCTTTCGGAGGCAGCGCGCGCATCAACCGCGGTGCGATCGAGATTTCGGGACCCGCGCTCTCCTGGTTGCTTCGCCACCTGGTGCCGATGGCCGGAGGAGCCCGGGCACTGACGCTCGGGCACGTCGTGCTCGGTCGCGACTCGCGATGCCTCGAGGAATGCGGGAATCACGAGCGGGTGCATGTTGCCCAGTACGAGCGCTGGGGACCCCTGTTTCTCCCCGCCTATGCGCTCTCCAGTCTCCTCGCGCTGTTCCGAGGCTCCGATCCGTATCTCGGAAACCGGTTCGAGCGGGAGGCGTATGGGCTCGAACCCATCGAGTCCGCTTCGCCCGTCACCGACACGGATGAGCCTCCGATCCGGATCGTGCTGGCATTCGCCGCCGTATACCTGATCTGGGGCTCGACGTACCTCGCGATACGCTTCGCGGTCGAGACACTGCCACCGTTTCTCATGCTGGCGGCTCGATTCGGTGTCGCTGGTCTGCTCCTCTTCGGCTGGCTTCGTTATCGCGGCATGCCCGTTCCCCCGCGCAGGGAATGGGCCGGATCCGCGGCGGTCGGAGGGCTTCTCCTGGTGGGGGGCACGGGGGCGGTCGGCTGGGCGGAGCAGTGGATTCCGTCGGGGCTCGCCGCCCTGATCGTCACGATCGTGCCGGTCTGGATGGTGCTGCTGGACTGGATCCGGCCGGAGGGACGCAGGCCGAAGGCCCCTGTCGTGGCCGGCCTCGTGCTGGGCTTCGCGGGAGTCGCGCTGCTCATCGGCCCGGTGGAACTGGGAGGCGGCGGGCGCATGCAGTACCTCGGCATGCTGGCCGTGGTCTTCGGTACGATTTCCTGGGCCACCGGATCGGTTCTTGGCTCACGATTCCCGCATCCCTCGGCACCCCGCATGGCAGCGGCGTTACAGATGCTGATGGGGGGACTGCTGCTGCTCCTGTTGGGATCCGCCGCAGGAGAATGGGGCAGGCTGCAGCCGACCGCCGTGTCGGCAAAGTCGGTGGCCGCGCTGGCGTACCTCGTAGTCTTCGGCTCGATCATCGCCTTCGCAGCCTACGTGTACCTGCTCAGGGAATCGACGCCGGCCCGGGTCGGGAGCTATGCGTACGTGAACCCGGTCGTGGCCGTCTTCCTCGGATGGGCGCTGGCCGACGAGCCTGTTGCGACGCGGACGCTGCTCGCCGCCGCGATCATCATCACCGGGGTCGTCCTGATCGTGTCGCATCGTCCTCCTCGGTCCTTGCCCGATTCGCCGATCTCCGGCGATACTCGCTGAATGAACCAGACTCCTCCCCGACGCCGGGTAGTGCTCGCCGAACTGGAGCGGCGAAGTGTCTTCAGTGCCTCTGCCGTCTACGGAGCCTCGGCCTTCGTCCTGCTGGAAGCTCTTCGTCTCTCGGCGCCGTCGATCTCGATGCCCGATGTCGGGCTTCGAGCGGCGGCCCTGATCGTGCTCCTGGGATACCCGGTCGCACTCTGGCTGGCCTGGCACTACGAAGTGACCGAGGATGGGGTCGACAGGACGGACGTCGCCACTTCGGGAGACATCCGCCAGCGGGCGGATCGCTCTCGCGCCCGCCGGTGGGCCCCGGTGCTGCTGGGCGCGATCGGCGTCCTGCTGCTGGCAGGGTCCGCCTCACAGATCTTCCTCTCCTGATCGTCGGGCTCCTGCGGCGACGGTTCGCCGGCTCGGGCTCTTCTGCTTGCGTTTCCCCCAGCGCTCTGCGAGACTCCGCGGTTCGCGATCGGGACGGATCCCGACCGCGGCCCCGCGAGGACGCGGGGAGGCCGTCACAACAGGAGACTGGATCGATGATGCACAAGAACTTCGCGGTCATAGCATTGACTGGACTGCTGATACTTGCGGGCTGCTCGGACGCTGAGCCTGAGCCCGCCGCCGGGACGGAGCAGGTCGCCGGATCGGAAGTGCAGCCTGGAATGGACAATCCTCACTCGGAGATCGGGCCGGCGAGAGAGGGGATGCCCAATCCGCACGCGAGCGGGATGCCCACTGCCGGAGGCATGGAGAATCCGCACGAGGCGGGAGCGATGCCCGGCGAGGGCGGCGTCACGGCCATTTCTTTCTCGTGCCCGGATGATGTCAAACTGAAGCTCGCTCTCTTTTCGCAGGAAGACCGGGCGGAAATGACCCTGATGGGCGAGACGCACGATCTTGAGCGGGTCCGATCCGCCTCCGGGCTGAAGTTCACGGATGGAACGTGGAGCTTCTTCAGCAAGGGAACGGAGGCGATGGTGATGAAGGATGAGGAGCCCGTAGTGCAGAACTGCATGGCAGTCGGTCACTCGTAGTCGCAGGAAGGTGGGACCGCCCCGTTCACGGGAGCGGTCCCGGCGACAGAGTCCGGGTCCGGGGCAGCGAAGCCGCATTCCCGTCCCGATCGGCCTGCGGAGTCAATCGGAGTTGGAGGTCGAAGCGTCCCCGTCGTCTTCCGGTGCCTTCAACCGCGGCGTCCAGGCCCTGCATGACCGTACCGGAAGCGACGGGTACTTGCGCAGGGCCGGGTAGGAGTCCGCCGCCCGACAGAGCCAGAATTGCGTTCCGCGATCGCTTTGCACGCGCCGCGACCAGTTACAGCTGCGGCAGAGACCCGGATCCGTATTCACGGGCTCGCTCCTCGCCGGTGGTACGACATCACCTGGCGCCCGGTCACGCGAACAGGGATGCCGGGCCGCCCTGTCGCCGACCCGTCGGAGGTTCGATCTTCCATTCTACGGGCTGAGACCACTGGAGCGCGAAGCGTCGCGATGCGGGTCCCCTTCCGCTCCGCTCGGATAACGATCGCCGCATGAGACTGCTGATTCGGGCGAGTCAATGCTCGCGAGGCAGGAGGACGTGAGATGGAAATGCCGATTCCCGGAGCCGCGCATTCGAAATTCCAGAAGCTCGTCGGATTCTGGCGGGGCGAGGAGCGCGTTTATCCGAGTCCCTGGGATCCGAAGGGAGGAGAAGCCATCGGGCGCGTTCGCAATCGAATCGCGCTCGACGGCTTCGTACTGATCCACGACTACGAGCAGGAGAGAAAGGGACGCATCACGCTCCGTGGCCATGGCGTGATTCGCTGGGACGCGACCGCCGAGCAGTACGTCCTCCTCTGGTTCGACTCCATGGGGATGCCCCCCAACGAGTTCCGGGGCGAGTTCGGGGGCGATGTGCTGACGCTCACGAACGAGGAGCCCGGGGGGTGGATACGGGCGGTTTGGGACTTTGGAGAGGATGGGCGCTACAGCTATCTGATGGAGGCCTCGACGGACGGCGAAAGCTGGAAGCCGCTGATGGAAGGAGAGTACCTGCGGGAGGGCTGATCCCTCCCGCAGAATCGGAGAAATCTCATGGAACGGGAGCGGATCATCGGATCTCGAGCAGCTCGATCTCGAAGGTCAGCGCCTGTCCGGCAAGCGGGTGGTTGGCATCGACGGTGACGCTCTCGTCGCCGACCTGGACCACGTGGACCGGAATCGACTGACCGTCCTGCGTCTGCATCTGGAGGTGGTCGCCTTCGCTGACCTCCATACCGTCGGGGAACTGATCCCGGGCGATCGGGATCCGGAGGTCCTCGCGCCGGGGCCCATAAGCCTGTTCCGGCTCGATCCGGGTTCGTGCCGAGGCTCCGGGCTCGAGTCCGATCACGGCCTCTTCGAATCCGGGGATCACCTGACCTGTGCCGATCGTGAATTCAAGAGGGTCCCGACCCCGCGAGCTGTCGAATACGGATTCGTCGTCGAGACTGCCGGTGTAATGAACCGCCACGGTATCGCCGATCACTGCTGCGGACATGATTCTCTCCTGCCTGTTGTCTGATGTAGGAAACGGGCTGAGGTTACCGGGGGTCGCTCGCCGGGGCAAACCGGGGAGTCGATCGTCGGTCGAAGAAGGACAGGGAAGAGGGACCTCTCTGAACGGAGCAAGATCGATGGGAACGAGACGGATCCGGACCGGGTTTCTCACAGCCGCGGGCGCGGTGACGCTCCTGCTGTCATCGCCCCAGATGGCACGCGCACAGACGGCGGCCGACTCGGCCTCGATCCGCGCCACCGCCCTCGACTACATCGAGGGATTCTACACGGGCGACGCGGAGCGGATGGAACGGGCGCTGCACCACGATCTGAAGAAGCGCATCGTCGAGCGCGAGCCGGGCGAGCCTGAGGTGCTCGATGAAATGTCCGCCGAGGAGCTCGTGGCCATGACGGCGCGTGGAGGTGGCACGGGAATGCCGGACGATCTGAAGCGATCCGACGTCACGATCCTCGACATCTTCGGAAAGATGGCCTCCGTGAAGATCGTCGCGGGGATGTGGGTCGACTACATGCACCTCGCGGAGGTGGACGGAGAATGGAAGATCGTGAACGTGCTGTGGGAGATGCTCCCGCGGGAGTGAGCCGCGGAAGGAGCCTGGCCCTCGCGGCTTCGCTGGTAGTGGCGGCGAGACTGATTCTCGGCGCATGGGCGATCATCGTTCCACAGTTCCGTCCCCCGGCGGAGCCTCCGGCGGCCGTCGGCAGCGCCTACCTGGGGGCGCCGCGCCTCGAAGACGGCTTCTCCGGGGCATTGCTCGGCCCGTGGCAGCGGTTCGATACGCAACGGTACGTCCGGATCGCCCGTGAGGGCTACGTGGCGCCCGACGATTCTCACTATCCCCCTCTGTATCCGCTTCTCATCCGTGTCGGCGCGGCTCCGTTCGGCTCCAGTCCCGCGTCGCGCATGTTCGCCGCGCTCGCCGTCGCCACCCTTGCGGCGTTCGGAGCTTTTTACCTGCTCCACAGGCTCGCGCTCCGCGAAATCGAGCCACGCTCGGCCGGATACGCGGTGCTGCTCTACGCCACGTTCCCGATGTCGTTCTTTCTGTTCGCCGGATACAGTGAGTCTCTGTTCATCTTCCTGTGCCTCGCGTCATTCCTCTCGGCTCGGGACGGAAGATTCGGCGCCGCAGGCGGACTGGGGGCCCTGGCGTCGATGACGCGGCTCACGGGCTGGGTCCTCATGCTTCCCATCGCTTGGGAAGCATTCGTTCGCTGGCGTCGTCGTTCAGCCGACGCCACGGCTTCGGCCAATCGGGATCTGTCGTTGCGGCTGGTGGCTGCATTGCTGCCCGCTCTCGCCACGGCGGGATTCCTCGTACTGCGCCGGACCATGGGGTTCGAGGCGCTCGATGTGACCTTCGCGAAGTACTGGGCTCGCACACCCGGCATCCCGGGTCAGGACCTTATCACGGCGATGAATACGCTCTTTCTCGGCGGCGAAGCCCGTGCGGGCCAACTGCCCGTGCTCTGGGTCGATTTCGCGGCCGTGTCCGGCATGCTCGTGTCGATCCCGTTCGTGTTTCGCAGGCTCGGCGCCTCGTTCGGCCTCTACTCGGTCGGAATCCTGTTTTTTCTTCTCCTCGCTACGTCCGACGTACTGCCGCTCTACAGCGTCGCTCGTTACGTACTGCCCATATTTCCGCCCTTCCTGATCCTCGGGTCGGCGATCGGGCGTCGACGACTTCTCGCGCGCGGTCTGCCGGTCGTATCCCTGTCACTCTGGCTGCTGTTCAGCGGGCTCTTCTTTTCTAGAAACTGGGTGGGCTGAGGCTGCATGACCGATCAGACGATGCAACCGGGGGAGCCATCGCGGGTCCACGGGTGGAGGGCGACGCTTCACGAGGTCATCTTCGAGGCGGACACGCCGGCCGGGAAGGCGTTCGACATTCTCCTGATCCTGGCCATTCTCTTCAGTGTCGTCATCGTCAGCCTCGAGAGCGTGCCGGAGGTTCGGGCGCAGTACGGGTCTCAACTCCGCGCCGCCGAGTGGACCATCACGATTCTGTTCACCATCGAGTACATCCTGCGGTTGATGTGCGTACAGCGGCCGATCGTGTACGCCACGAGCTTCTTCGGGATCGTCGATCTGCTGGCGATTCTGCCCACGTACATCAGCGTCATCATACCGGGCACGCAGGCGCTGACGGTGGTTCGTGTCCTCCGCCTGCTGCGGATCTTCCGAGTTCTCAAGCTGGTTCAGTACGTGTCCGAAGCCCGATCGCTGAGTGTCGCCCTGCGTGCCTCGGCCAAGAAGATTTTCGTCTTCCTGTTCGTGGTCGTCATGATCGTGGTGATCGTCGGTGCGTTGATGTACCTGGTCGAGGGACCCGAGAACGGATTCGACAGCATACCGCGATCGATCTACTGGGCGGTCGTCACGCTCACGACGGTCGGGTACGGGGATATCGCCCCCGGCTCCGCTCTCGGGCGGTTCATCGCGGTCTGCGTGATGATTCTCGGATACGGAATCATCGCCGTTCCGACGGGGATCGTGACGCGCGAGCTGGTCCGGGAAGACCGCAGCCGATTCACGACACAGGTCTGCCGCTCCTGCAATGCCGAGGGACACGATGTCGATGCCGCCTTCTGCAAGTCCTGCGGGAATGCTCTCTGATCGAGAGTTGCGAAGCCTGCGTGCGGAGGTGGTGACTGTCGTCCGCAGTCCACGCACCGCAGGTACGGATCTCGTAACCGCAGTTTTGACAGCAGGTTCGATCGGGGCATGCCCTCTGCGTGAGAGTACGACGTGACCGCCGACCGCGCGGGGGTCGCCCGGGCTCCTGCAGGGTGAGGCAATGGACGAGCGACGCTACTGGATGACGGACCCCGATGGGCTGCTGGCCGGAGCCGCGCAGGCGGTCCAGGCGAAGCACTCGATCGCTCAGCACCTGGGCTGCAGTTGGGACGACGTCGATCGGGCTCTGGCGGATGCCCTGATCGAGACACTCCGCCTGATGCCTTCCCGGGGCCGGCTGCGCCGTCGTGAAGACCGTTCGCTGCTGAGTTGTGTGGGCCGTCTGGTTCCCGAAGTGCCGTCGGACCATCCGCTGCGGGCCGAGATCCGCCGTCGGCTTCGCGCCAAGCTCGAGGGCGTCTGAACTCCGCGCGGTCCTGTGAACACGATCCGAGTCTCGAAAGAGGGAATCTCACCACGAGTCGAGAGGAGATTTCTCAGGTGAAGGCGACGGGCGACATTCAGTGCATCCCGATCGGGACGGGCGTCTCGGTGCGCAAGGAAGTACAGCGAGCGCACGCCATCCTCGCAGAATCGGATCTGCGAGTGACGCTTCACCCGAACGGCACGAGCGTCGAAGGCGAACTGGACGAGATCCTGGCCGCCGTCTCGCGGATCCACGAGACCCTGCACGCGGATGGCGTCGTGCGGCTGGCGTCGTTCATCAAGGTGGCCACCCGGACCGACAAGACCCCTTCGCTGGAGGGCAAGCTGTTCGACAGCGGGAGCTGAGAACTGCCGCCGCGGGTCAGCGGCGGGTTGCTCCACCTGCCGCGCACCAGCGAGATTCGCGCATGTCCAGCAACCCCGGTACGGATGCGCGTGGCGTGAAACGGTTGTTCGCCGAATTGAAGCGGCGGCGCGTGTTCCGTGTGATGGCGATCTACGGTGGGGCGGCCTTCGCCTTTCTCGAGGCCGTAGACCTCGTGTCCGGCGGGCTTCCCATCCCCGGTCAGTTCCGCAGCCTCCTCACGCTTCTCGTCCTCGCGGGTTTTCCGATCGCGGTGGTCTTGAGCTGGGTGTTCGACATCACGCCGGCCGGTCTCGAACGCACGGATCCAGCACGCGGACAGGAGCTCGAAGAGATCGTCTCGGCGCCTGCCCGGCTGCGTTGGCCCATCGGGATCCTCGCCCTTGCCGGCAGTGGTCTATTCCTGTTCGCCGCCGGGTCGGCCGCGAGCCGGCTCGGCTGGCTGGACCAGGCCGGGCCTCGACCGGTATACGCCGTGGAAGATCCGCTCGGCTCGTATGTCGTACTGCCGTTTCGACACCTCGGCGACTCGCCGGGGGAGCAGGAGCTCTCGGCCCAGGCGGCGACTCGACTGGCTCGGCAGCTACGGGGCTGGGAAACGGTTCGGGTCGTTCCGGATTTCGCGATCGCCGGCGCGCTCCATGATCTCGGAGTCGAATCGGAAAACCTGCGATCTCTCGAAGTCGGATTGAAGGTCGGACGAGCGCAGCGCGTGGGCACTCTGATCGCTCTCACGACGGAGATTCAGGGGGATTCCGCCACGCTCGAGGCGATTCTGTACGATGTCGGAGAAGGGGTCCAGGTCCGACGTCCGATACAGGTGACCGAGCCTCTGGCGGAGCTGGACGGTCTCGTGGGACCGGTCACGCAGGAGATCCTCGAGCTTCGAGATCGCCGGGTGCCCCTCGAGACATTGCTGCGCGAGTCGTCGAATCCATTCGCTCACCGGGAGTTTCAGGCAGGGCTCGACGCGTTGTACGCCTGGCGCCTTCCCGAGGCGGATGGGCACTTTCGCGAGGCGATCGCAGCGGACTCGAGCTTCGCGCTTCCGTTGCACTACCTAGCTCTGACGCTCTACTGGATGACGGCCCGGAGCCCGGAGCGGATTCTCGACATCGGTCCCGAGATCGCCCGTCTTTCCAGCCGGGCGGAAGCGCTCGCCGCCGAGGGAGGTCTTCGGCCGGGGCTCGCCGAGCACGTATCGGCGTTTCGCGCTTTCTGGGAGGGAGACTATGAAGGCGCGCGGCGGAGATATGATTCGCTGCTCGCGGCGGACTCGACCGACGTGGAGGCCTGGCTGCTGCTGGGCGCGGTCGAGTACAAAGACCCGTGGCTGGTTCGCC
>JARRPA010000022.1:0-11240 GCA_037383305.1 Gemmatimonadota bacterium
GAACGTATATCGCCAGGGTCCACTGACGGGAACGCTGCTGGCTCGTTCCCGCCTGGTTCGAAGCGCGAGCGCCCGGCTTCGGCCGGGCGCTCTCACATCGGTGTGCCGCCGCACGGGCGAGCTCATCCGCTACCCCGTCTGCCCCACCGTCCGCACTACGAGCAATCCCAGGTAGGCCGCGTACGCGGCGAGGAACACGATTCCGACCGCGCGGCCGATCGGTTGTTTCCGCCATGCGAACACGCTGATCAGAAGCGCGGTGCCGAGCATCACGGGGAAATGCACGCGGAAGAATTCGGCCGGGATCTCGATGGGAAAGGGGCTGAGGACGGCGCCCACTCCCATGATCGCCAGCAGATTGAAGGTGTTCGAGCCGACGATCGTGCCGATCGCGACCTCGGTCCGCTTCTGAACGGCGGCCACGACCGTGGTGGCGAGCTCGGGAAGCGAGGTGCCGATCGCGAGGATCGTGAGGCCGATGATCGTCTCGCTGACCCCCAGGTTTTCCGCCATACGCACCGATGCGTTCACCACCAGGTTGGCTCCGATCGGAAGTGCGAGAGCGCCGGCCACGATGAAGAGCGCGATCAACCAGGGCTTCGTGGGGAGCCCGAGCGCCCACTCCATGGGTGTCTTGAGCTCGGAATCGCGGTAGGCCTCGGCTGCCTCGCTCGCGGTGAGCGTGGTGATCGCCGCGAGGCCGACCAGCAGGATCACCCCTTCGAAACGCCCGAGCAGGCCGCCGATCGACAGGATGACGAGAAGCACGGTCGCGGCCAGCATGTATACGCAGTCGCGGCGAACGGAGCGCTCGCCGTAGTAGAGTGGGTAGACGACCGCCGCGGCTCCCGCTACGAGCAGGACGTTGGCGATGTTGCTGCCTACCACGTTTCCGAACACCAGTCCGGGATAGCCGGTGAGTGCCGCCCGCACCACCACCACGAGTTCGGGGAGCGAGGTCCCGAACGCCACGACAGTCAGCGCTATGACAGTGGGCGAAACGTGAAAGCGCCTGGCCAGCGCCACCGAGCCCCGGACCAGTATGTCTCCGCCCAGCAGCAGGTAGACCAGCCCGCCGACCAGCTTGATGAACAGCGTCGGGTCCATCAGGCCTTCGTCGCGGGCCGCGAAGAGGTCTCGCGTGCGACGGCATACATCAGGCCCGAGGCCGGCTCGGGGTAGGCGTTCCACTTCAGATGGATCCAGGAGCCATCGGGTCGCCGAAATCGGTTCACGAAGGAGATGGTCGGCAGACCCTCGGAGAGTCTCTGAATCTGCTCATCCGTGGCGACGACGTCGTCCGGGTGGACCAGGTCGAGGAAGGGACGGCTCAACAGTTCTTCCTTCGTCCAGCCGAGGACCTTCGTGAAGGCCGGGTTGGTCCGCTTGAAGTACCCGTCCGTCCCGGCGATGCAAAGGAGATCCGGTGATACCTCGAAGAACTTCTGAAACTCGTGCAGCTCGAGCATCCGATGCTGCAGTTCGTCCGCGGTCTGATTGAAGGTCCGCGCCAGCAGTCCGATCTCGTCTTCCCGTCGGACGGGGGCGCGCGCCGAGAGATCGCCTTCCCGGATCCGGTTCGCGGTCTCGGCCAGGTCGTGGATCGGCCCGGCGAACCGGAAGCCCAGGACGGCAGCCACCAGAAGTCCGATGGCTGCCAGAGCGAGAGCCAGCGATATCAGCTCCTCCCGAAAGTCGAGGATTCCCGATCGCTTTTCATCGGCATCGTACTTGACCGCGAGGCCCCAGCCGGTCTCAGGCAGGAACCGCATCGCCGCCCAGACGGGCCGCCCCCGGTAGTCCTCGAGCCCTTTCAGCCGGACTCCATTCACCCCCTGCAGGGCGAGGATGGCGGGATCTCGATCCCCCGTGATCAGTATGGGCTCATCCGCGTCCAATCCTTCGATCGGGTGCCGAACAGGGTGCAGTGTGCGGGCACCGGCAGGGTCCTGCGTCACCACCATCAGCTCCCCGGACGTTCCGAGACCGGTGGTGTCGCCCGTGAGTTCGACGAGCCTGTCGCCGGTCAGCAGCACGAAGAGATATCCGACCCGGCGCCCCTCCAGCAGAAGTGGCATGCTGTAGGAGATCCAGGGATACGGAAGACCCGATGGAACTACATCCAGGAACAGCGGCGCGTCCGCTCCCGAGGCCGTCGATCGGGCGGGGAGCGACTCGGGCGCCCGTTCCTCTTCCGATCCGGCGCTGGCGACGAGAGCGCCTTGCCTGTCGTAGACCGAGATGTCCGCAACGCTACGGACCGACCTGACCGCATCATCGAGAATACGCTGCAGCGCCACGAGCGAGGTCGTATCGCCCGACGCACCATACTCCGCGAGGCTCACGCGAAGCTGCGTTCGGCTGCCGATCAGCTGGACGCGCTCTTCCCAGCCCTCGACGATGCCTTCGATCGCGTCCGAACTCAATTCGGCGAGACTCTTGAGTTGATCCACCGTGCCGGAACCGATCAGCCGATCGGCGATTCCGTAGAGGAAATAGCCAAAGACGAACAGGCTGCCGAGCGTGACGGCGGCAAAGGCGAAGATGAGCTTCGTTCGAATGTCCACAGACCGACGATAGGCGAAATTCGACATTCTGCCAAGCAGTCGGCGGTCATCCGTCTCCGTCGATTCGCCCCTGCGCCGTTTCACCGCAGGCCCGGACGCGCCATCTTGAATCGGGAGGTGCGGACCGGGAGGGTCGAGGCTGTAGAAGGAGGAGAAACCAGGTGAATGCCGGTCGAAACAGGAACGTCGCGAGCGCCTCGTCCTGGCTCTTCATCTGCTTTTCTTGCCTGTGTCCGTTGCAGGCCGCAGCCCAGGAATCAATCCGGGTCGTCGAGTCGATTCAGGCCAGGACGGGCGAACGTCACCGATACGTGATTCGAGAACTCGAAACAGGGGAGATTCGTGCCCTGCAGTCGGCCCTCCGGGAGGCCGGCTACGTCGGTATCGGCTGGACGGGTCGGATGGATGACGGGACCGTGCGGGGTTTGAGGCGATTCCAACGGGAACGGGGCCTGGTGGAATGCGGGTGCGTCTCCTACGAGACGGTGGTGGCCCTCGGTCTGCGACCCGAGGTGGTGGCGACCGTCGCAGGCGACCCGGGAGGGAATTTCGGGGCCTCGACGACGCGTGCCGACTCCGCCGGGTCCCGTCTTCAGTCCGGAGTCCTGTATCCCGTGGCCATTCCGATCCACGTGCCATGGCCTCCTCCCTGCGACGAGGATCCTTGTAGCGGTGAACGGCCGGGGGCGGGCGGGGAATCCCCCGCTCCCACGTCTTCGGATGCCCGGACGCCCGCCCGAGGCGGCGGAGGCGTGGCGTCTCCTCCCGGCATTCGACCCGCGCCGCCCGGCGACGCCCGGACCCCGATCTCCGGTCCGCCTCGCTGATTCGCTCTCGAACGATCCGTCGCTGGCCTGCCGGACTGGCCGCACTCCTTCTTCTGACGGGCTCCCGGTCCGCCGCTCAGGAAGTCTCCCGCCCGTCCGTGTTCGCCGGGAAGGACCCGAGCCGTGTAGGACTCGTGCTCAGCGGAGGCGCCGCCCGGGGATTCGCCCACGTGGGCGTGATCGAGGTGCTCGAGAGGAACGGGATCCAGATCGATGTCGTGACCGGCACGAGCATGGGCTCGATCATCGGCGGGTTGTACGCCATAGGATACTCTCCGGCCCGGCTGCGTGACGTGACATCCAGCCTGGACTGGGAGCGCGTACTCAGAGACGATCCCGAGCGGCGGAACCTAACCATCGAGCGGAAGTGGGAAGAAGGACGTCTCCTGTATTCTCTGCCGATGCGCGGCATCGTGCCG
Organism: Gemmatimonadota bacterium; assembly: GCA_037383305.1. Lineage (GTDB taxonomy): Bacteria > Gemmatimonadota > Gemmatimonadetes > Palauibacterales > Palauibacteraceae > Carthagonibacter. The sequence continues at coordinate 3,814 of JARRPA010000022.1, forward strand.
GAACTGCCCAGCAGTCTCATCGAGGGCCAGAGAATCTCCCAGGCTCTCACCGGTCTGACGTGGGCGGTGCACGCCGAATCGGATTTCACGGCGTTTCCCCGGCCTTTCGGCGCCGTGGCCACATCGCTCGAGACGGGCGAAGCCGTACCTCTCCGGTCCGGTTTTCTTCCACTCGCGATCCGGGCGAGTCTCTCGATCCCCGCCGCCTTCGCACCCGTGGAGATCGACGGGCGTCTGCTCATCGATGGAGGTCTGTCGCGGAACTTGCCCGCGCAGGATGCCCGCGACCTGGGGGCCGACTGGCTGATCTGCAGCGACGTATCCGAGCCCCTGTCCCCGCAGGACAGCCTTCGCAATCTCGCCGAGATCCTCAACCAGACGATCGCCTACCGGATGTGGGAGAGCACCGAGGTGCAGCGCCGTCTCTGTGATGTGCTGATCGTCACCGATGTCCCGAGCTCGCTTTCCATCGGTTTCGATCGCTCGGAGGAGATCATCGAATTCGGGATCAGGGCCGCCGTCGCGGCCCTCGATTCGCTCCAACGAATCGGACTCCCCGTGGCGCCCGAGACGGCCTTTCGCGACCGGAAAATCGCCTCGCTCGACCCTCTGGCACGACCTGTCCGAATCGCGACGATCCGGGTCGCCGGTCTGGAACAGGTGGATCGAGCGACCGTGAACCGTACGCTGCAGATCGCGCCGGGCGATGTGGTGTCGGCGGCCGAGATGGACCGGGGCATCAGCCGGCTGTACGACACTCGTCTGTTCCAGACCGTCTGGTACCGGCTGACGCCGACGGGAGGCGAGACCGGCGAGCCGGCTATCATGGATCTGAGGGTGGAAGTGCGGGAACGGCATCGGAACAGCCTCGGGATCTCGTATCGGTACGACAGTCGCTACAAGGCGTCCCTGCTGCTGAGTGCGGGATTCCGCAACCTCGTATTCCCCGGGTCCTTCTCCCGGGGCGAGGTCCGGCTCGGCGAGCAGACCCGATTCGCGGGCGAGTTCGGCAAGCGATGGGGGTGGTCTGCGGCACCTCTCGCCGCGCTCCGCTTCGTGAACACGCGGATGCCCTTCGACATCTACGAGATGGAGAGGGAGGTGGCAGCGCCGAACGTGAGCTCCACCGTATTCGAGGGGGTGGCCGGCTTCGGCTTCGGTTACAGCGCGTTCGTGGGGCTCGAGGGCGGCTTCCAGAGCTTGTCCATCGATGAGAACCTCGACGATCGGGACTGGCTGGCGGGAGACGAGAGCTTCTGGACGGTGGCCGGTGTCGTGGATGTCGATCGATGGGACCGCGCCCGGTTTCCGCGCGGCGGCTGGGCCCTGAGAGCCGAGGCTCTGTGGACAGCGGGCATCTCTGGAGACCGCGACTTCGCCCAGCAGGTCATCGATGCGGAGGGCGTTCTTCCGCTCTCTCCCCGAATCGGTCTTCTTGCCCGGGTGACGGCGGGCGGAACCCGAGGTGACACGATTCCGCTGAACTACCTGTTCTTCGCCGGCGGAGCCCAACAGTTCGATCTGTATCGCCGCCGCCAGTTCCCCTTCTACGGTCTTCGCGTCAACGAGCGGCGGGGCCGGTTCGTCCGTTCGGGCACTGTCGGCATCCAGTGGGAGTTCCTCTCCGATCTCTTCGTACAGCTGCGCGGGAACGTAGCCGCGCTGCCCCGGGACTCGGAGTGGCGGAGCGAGGACTTCTTCGGTGGTTGGGGTCTCACCCTGGGTGGCTGGACCCGGTTCGGGTCGGGCATGCTGACGATAGCGGGCGCGGGATTCTCCGAACTGCCGCGCGTCGACATCGACGTCGGATTTCCCTTCTGACGCGGGGCTGTCCGTTCGATATCAGGCGACCCTCGCCGGTACCGGGCGAGCCGTCACTTCACCAGAGTGCGGAGTACGACCCTGTAGGCCGGGGCATAAGCGCTCGAATAGCCGGCCGAGTGATGGACGGCCGGGTAGCCCGCGGCGGCCTGATCGGCGAAGAACGCATCGAGGGCCTTCGCTTCGATCCCGGCCGACGCCGCCAGCGTCGAGCTGCACGCGTGGATGGCTTCCATTTCGGCGCGGATTTTCGCCGCGGAGGGAGAGACCGCCTCCGCCGTCTGCAGGAACGCCTCCAGGACCTCTTCCGGACCGCGTCCGGCCGCCCGCCAGGGGCGTAGATTGAGACGCACGAGTCGGCCGTCAGCCGACAGCGGCTCGAACAGAGGCTCCGCTTCACGTGGCGGGCCGAGCGAGTTCCATTCCCGGGCGAGCCATGCGCGGGCGATCTCGCGGTCACGGATCGCGTGCCCCGGTCCGGCCACGGCCTGGTGAAGCAGCTTGTAGGTATCCCGAACTTCGAGCGCCTCGTACCGATTCGCGTGCCAGGTCACGACCGGTACGAACTGCTCGACCGTCTCCACCTGACACCCGACCTCGATGCGGGTCCCGGAGGCATGCTCGACGCGGCCGGTCGGGCCGGTGCCGAGCCAGGCGATCGCCAGCGCCAGGAGGAATCTGCCTTCACGCGACAACTCCACCTGCCCCTCTCCGGCTCGCGAGCGTTCCGTCACCATCGGCGGCCGGAGCGCATTCCGGAATGGCGGTCCGGGAACGGGGCGTGACCTCCATGGCCGTCGCTTCACCGCGCGTGAAGACGACCGGGCCCGGTGGCCCGATCAGGCCGGATCGCTTCCCGACTTCAGGAGCCGGTCCTGGAAGTCGACGGCGTCGGAGATCCGGCTGACTTCGGAGTCGATCCCGTTCAGCTGCTGCTCCAGCAGGGAGATCCGCTCCTTCATGACTCGCACTTCGTCCGGGGCGACACCCGACCGCATCTGCGCGACGGCTTCGGCGATCGGCTTGATCGCGAAGCGCAGCGCGATCAGGCTGACCGGGACGAGCACCGTCAGCGTTCCCATCACGATCGCGACGATCGGGATCAGGTGAGAGAGGTCCATTGAGGGCTCAGCCTTCCTTCGATCGGGAGTGTCGCTGGAAGCTTCGCTTCATCTCCTCGGCAGGCACATCGCACATGGGACACATGGAGCCGGTGCAGGATTCGCCCATCTCCAGACAGACGATTTCATCTTCCGGCTCTCCCGTGTCGGGGTTCTTCCGTGCGCCGGGTTTCACCACCACCTCCACCTGGCGGTCGCAAGCCGAACAGTAGGCGAGGTGTCTGTCCATCATCCCTCCTTTGTGCCGGATGCCACCGGAGCTTCATATCCGGTCGACGCAGCACACGATTCCCCGCAGCCCGTGCCGCAGTCACCTCCGCACCCGCGTCGCGCACCCGGCCGGAAGAGGCCGAAGGCCACGAACAGCGCTGCGAATCCCAGTATGCCCAGTAGCGTCTCCAGGTTCCAGTCTCCCGCGTCTCGATTCAGGTGCTGAACAGCCCGGCGAAGCCCATGAACGCGAGGGAGAGGCTGCCGGCTATGATCAGTACCAATCCCATGTTCCGGGCCATCGCGGGCACGCTGGACAGTTCCGAAGTTTCCCGGATCGACGCCATGAGTACGAGCGCCAGAGTCAGGCCGAGGCCGGCGCCGACCGCGAAGGTCAGCCCCTCCAGGAATCCATAACCACGGTTCGTCTGAAAGATCGCGAACCCCAGGATCGCACAGTTGGTCGTAATCAAGGGGAGGAAGATCCCGAGTTCCCGGAACAGGGTCGGGCTGATCTTGCGGATTGCCATTTCGACGATCTGCACGAGCGACGCGATCACGACGATGAATGAGATGAGCCGCAGGTAGGGCGCGTACGGCAACACGTAGGTGTTCAGCACCCATGCGCACATCGAGGTGATGACGAGAACGAAGATGTTGGCCATGCCCATCCGCAGCGCCGTCTCGACGCGCGCGGACACGCCCATGAAGGGGCAGAGCCCGAGAAACAGGCTGAGCGTGAAGTTGCTGACCAGCATCGCCGATACGAGGATCCACAGCAGGTCACCCATCACGCCGCCTCCTCCCGGGACGGGGTCGCGACCCCGTGTGGCCACTGGCGGATCTTCGAAGTTCCGGCCTTGCGTTCCTGCCACCAGCCGAATGACAGGAGGATGAAGCCGAGGGTGAGGAAGCCGCCCGGCGGAAGGATGAAGATCACCCAGGGCTCGAAATTGTCTCCGAACAGCGGTACGCCGAGGATCGAGCCGTTTCCGAGGACCTCCCGGAAGGTGCCCATCATCAGCATGGCGATCATGAATCCCATCCCGGTGCCGACCGCGTCCAGCAGGGCACGCCCGATGGGTCGCTTCGAAGCGAACGCTTCCTGTCGGCCCAGGATCATGCAATTGACCACGATGAGGGCGATGAAAGCACCGAGCTCCTTGTGGATCAACGGCACCACGGCCGCCAGGACGAGGTCGGCGATCGTCACGAACGTGGCGATGATCAGGATATAGGCCGAGATGCGGACCTCGTGCGGGATCACCTTCTTGAAGGTCGATACGAGGAAGCTGGAACCCACGAGAACGAAGAAGGTCGCCAGTCCCATGGCGATGGAGTTCGCCACGGTGTTCGTCACGGCGAGCGCCGGGCAGAGGCCCAGAAGCTGGACCAGCACCGGGTTCTCCTTCCAGATTCCGCGCACCAGGTCTTCGGCAGGCGTCGTGGCTCTCATGATCCGCTTTCGTCCAGCACCGGGTCCAGTGCCTCGATCCGGTGGTTGATGATCCCGATCACGGTTCGCGAAGAGATCGTCGCTCCGGTAATCATGTCCACTTCGTGATCGCTTCCGCTTCCCGCGCCCGACTTTACACCCTCGAGCGGTGCTTCTGCGTTTCTGAAACCCGCGATGAAAGCCGAGTCCTTGAAGATCTTGTCCCCGAGGCCGGGAGTTTCCTTGCTCTCGAGCACCTTCATCGCCAGCACCCGGTCGGTCTCGGAATCGTATCCGAAGATCACGAGGACGATGTCCTGGAAGCCGGGTTCCTGTCCGGTGATCGCGTAGCCGACCGGCTCTCCGTCGGCGTCGAGACCGAGGTGGACCTTCTCCGCGGTGATCGTATCGGCCCCGGGCGCGGGCGACTCGGAAAGTGCCCCGTCGACCAGGTAGTAGGTCCGGACGGACTCGGGTCCGTTCAGCACCTCCTGAATGGCCTCGCGCAGCACTTCGGCCCGGTGAGCCTGGATCTTCGGGTTGGCCCAGCCGAACACCAGAACGATCACGAGTCCCGCGAGCGCGCCCGCCGCGCCGAGGGTCGCCACCAGGCGGGCCGACGAGGTGACGGCTCGTTCGGGCGGTGGAGGCGGACGGTTGTCCGGTTGCGTGCCGCCCGCCTCTTCCGGGGCCACATCGGAAGCGGCGGCGCCGTTCGGGGCGACCTGAGGCAGCTCCTTCATGCGGCCGCCTCCTGCTTCTTCCGCTCGTGTCCGAACACGCGCGGCTGGGTCGCCCGGTTGATGAAGGGCACCATCGCGTTCATCAGGAGAATCGCGTACATGACGCCCTCCGGCAGTCCCCCCCATACGCGGATGAGCACGACCAGCAGTCCGATACCGATTCCGTAGATCCAGGCTCCTCTCGCAGTGACGGGAGAGGTCACCATATCGGTCGCCATGTACACGGCGCCGATCATGAGCCCTCCGGAGAAGAGCATGAACAGGGGTCCCGCATACTGGACGGGATTCAGCAGATGCAGAATTCCGGAAAAAGCGGCGACCGTCAACAGAATCGAGGCCGGGATCCTCCAGTCGAGGTACTTCTTGAGAGCGAGAAAAAGCCCGAGTGCGAGGATCAGCAGGCCGGACGTCTCCCCGAGCGACCCTCCGGTACGCCCGATGAGCAGATCGGCCAGCTGCGTCTCGACCCCCTCGAACTTCCAGGCGCCGAGCGGAGTCGCCGCCGTAACCAGGTCGGCCGTATCCGGAGACATCAGCGGCCAGGCGAAGTTGTCGCCGCGGAGCGCCCACCAGGAGGCGGTCTCCGCGGGCCAGGTCGTGATCGCCGTCGGAAACGCCGCCTGCAGAAAGGCACGTCCAAGCAGTGCCGGGTTGAAGACGTTCTGTCCGAGCCCGCCGAAGATCAGCTTGCCGAAGCCGATTCCGAAGGCGCCCCCGATGAACGCCATCCACATCGGGAAACCAGCGGGCAGAATGAGGCCGAGCAGAATCCCTGTGATTGCCGCCGAACCATCTCCCAGGGCGCCTCGATGACCGAAGAGCCTCTCGGTCAACACCGCGCCGGCCGTGGCCGCGCCGATCACCAGCAGGGCACTCGGTCCGAACCACCAGGCGGCGGCGGCGACCAGCGGCACCAGCGTGGCCGTGACCGTCCACATGATCCGCGGCGTGGAGTGCGGCGAATGAACGTGCGGCGAGGCGGCGATGCGGAGAAGGACCTCCTCCTCCTGCGAGGTCATCTCTACGGGTCGGGCCCCTTTGCGTCCGGAGTCTCCCGGTCCCACGTTCCCCGCGCTCACGCGGCGTTCTCCTTCGCATTCCGGCGCCGGAGCATGTTCTTGCCCAGCGCGAACATCTGCGACAGAGGGATGTGCGAGGGGCATACGTACGAGCAGGAGCCGCAGAGCATGCAGTCCATCAGGTTCGCTGCTTCCATCTCGGCGTACCGTCCCGCCTGGGCGAGCGAACCGAGAAGGGAAGGATTGAGAAAGACCGGACACGATTCCAGACAGCGTCCGCAATGAATGCAGGGGTGCACGGTCCGCGGTCGAGCCTCCGACTCCGTGAGCACGACGACGCCCGTGGTGCCTTTGATCAGCGGGGTGTCCAGATCGGGGGTTGCGGCCCCCATCATCGGTCCGCCGAATACGATCTGCGACGCGTCCTCCGTGAGCCCTTCACAGAACTGGAGTACGTCGCGCAGCTTCGTCCCGACCGGCACCAGCAGATTCGAGGGCCTTCGTACGCCGGGGCCCGTCACGGTGACGACACGTTCGATCAGAGGCTGCCCGGTCTCGAAGATCTCGGCGATGCAGGCGATCGAGCCCACGTTCTGTACGACGACACCCACGTGCATGGGGAGCTTTCCTGACGGAACCTCGCTTCCGGTCACCACCTCGATCAGCATCTTCTCCGCCCCCTGCGGATACTTCACGGTCAGGGGAAGTACGGAGACGTCCAGGTCTGTCGGCAGGGTCTCGCGAAGCGCTTCGATCGCGTCGGGCTTGTTCTTCTCGATCCCGATGATCGCCCTCTCGACCCCGAGCGCCTTCATCATGATCCGGATCCCGAACTGTACCCGATCCGGATACTCGACCATCGTGCGATGATCGGTCGTCAGGTAGGGTTCGCACTCGGCGCCGTTGACGATGAGCGTGTGAACGGAGATGTCCTTCGGAGGCAGCAGCTTGACGTGGGTGGGAAAGGCGGCGCCCCCGAGTCCGACGACCCCTGCCTTCTGCACCTCCCGGACGACCTGCTCCGGTTCCAGTCCTTCCCACCGGGCCACGTTTCGAGGACGAGGCAGCTGCGGAGACC
>JARRPA010000023.1:0-14412 GCA_037383305.1 Gemmatimonadota bacterium
GCGTTTCTCGCGGCGACCATACTGCCCTTCTATTCCGAGGTGGTCCTGTTTGCCCTTCTGCGCGAGGGTGGCGATCCTTTCCTCCTGGTGCTGGTCGCCACGCTGGGCAACACGCTGGGCGCCGTGGTCAACTGGTTGCTCGGACGATACTTGCTGCATTTCCAGGATAGACGCTGGTTCTACTTCCGCCGGGAACAAGTCGCAAAGGCTCAGCGGTGGTTCCAGCGCTACGGGGTCTGGTCGCTGCTGATGGCGTGGGCACCCGTCGGCGGGGACGCCTTGACGCTGATCGCCGGGATTATGAAGGTGCGCCTGTGGCTCTTCCTTTTGCTCGTCGGCGCCGGCAAGGGGTTTCTGCAGCTCGAAGGCGTAGTCGCGCTCCTTGACCAGGCCGAACAGCTTCTCGTCTTCGATCTCTTCGATCACGAGCCAGCCGCGGACCGCCAGGTCCACGAGCGTGGACGTCACGTCGCGCATGTCCGGCCGGTTGTCCACCAGTACGCCGACCTCGAAGGGCGTCATGCGCTCGGGCGGCTCGTACCGAGCGGCCACAGGTCGCCTCTCGGGGTCCTTTCCTACCCGGGACCATATGCGGTACATGAAGAAGAACACGAGCGCGGGGATCGCGAGCGGCCAGTTCGAGCGGAGGAACTCGAGCGCACGCTCCGTTGCCCCCGGCCGGTGCACGACGTAGTCGCCCCCCGCCGCCGAGCGGGCGTCCCATGCCACGACCACGGTGAGTCACTCGTGAATTCCCAGTCCCTCGCGCGAGCGGACCTCGACCGCGCGAGCCGATTAATCGACCGAGAGATCCGCGCCCGTGTCGGTCGAGCCGTAACGTCCGGTGAATGCGCGGGCCCGGATGCCCGTGACTTCCGCCGGGAGCTGCACGCGCACGCTGCTCGCGTCGATCGGCACCGGCCACTCGTCGCCGGTGACATTCCAGTACAGCTCGTCCCACTCGAGCTCGTCCTCCGTGAAGTGCAGCAGAGCGTTCTCTGCACGGTATCGGATCACCACGGTGCGGGAGGCGTCCTCGGCGCCCGGAACCCAGATCTTGATCTTCCGGTACTGGCGTTCGCGACTCGATTCGTACCGGAGCGGGGCGCCCGAGCCGTCCTCGACGCCGGCGACTTCCAGCCGCAGGCTGACGTTGAAATTACGGGTGTCCCGATACTCGATCGGAATCGTCCGGTAGATTCCGTTGAAGCTTCCGTCGAAGCGCACGCGGAGCCGCTCGCTGACCTCGATGGCTCCCGTGGCCAGTACCCGGACCTCACTGTGAAAATCTTCGATCCGCCAGCTTCGCGCGGACGGCGCGATCGTCCTCGTCGCGACGGTCGGGCCGGCGAGCTCCCCGGCCGCGGCGGAGGTCGAAGGAGTCGCGGACGGGCCCGGCCCGAATCCCACGAGCAGGATACCGAGAAGCAGACCCGTGCATCCCGACCCGGACATGAGCGCCTCCCCTCAGTTGGCCGAAGTCCCGAAGTCCACCTTCGGAACGTCGCGCTCCGCCCGGTCTTCGAGCTCGAAGAACTCCTCCGGCTGGAATCGAAATGCGTTCGCGACGATGTTCGACGGTACCTGCTCGATCGTCGTGTTGTAGTCGCGCACGACGGCGTTGTAGTAGCGACGCGAACTCTGAACGGCTTCCTCGATCTCCTTCAGAGAGCCCTGCAGCTCTGTGAACCCCTCCACCGCACGCAGCTGCGGGTACGACTCGGAGAGCGCGAAAAGCTGCCGCAGCGCGCCGGTCAGCTGGTTCTCGGCCGCTGCGGCTTCCGCCGGACCCGAGGCGGATATCGCTCCGTTCCGGGCCCTGATCACCGCGTCGAGGGTCTCCTGCTCGTGCGAGGCGTAGCCCTTGACCGTTTCCACCAGGTTGGGCACGAGGTCATGCCGCCTCTTCAACTGCACGTCAATGTCCGACCAGGCGTTCCGTACGGTCTGCCTGAGCTTGACGAGCCGGTTGTAGTAGGTGACGAAAACGACCGCCAGGATCACGAGAACGATGAGTACATACGTCATCTCTGTCTCCCGTCGAGAATGTCGGCTGGGTCCTCCGGCTCGCGGCCCGGACCCCTTGTCGTGCGAGTCAGTGTAGATCGACCCGCCCGCCCCCGGAAAGCCTGCGTCTCAGCGCACGAGTCGCGAATCGGAGCCGGGAGGACCAGGGCAGGCGAAGGAAGTTCGTCTTCAGGACGCCCCGGGTGAACCAGGTCTTTCGCGAGTAGTTCACGGCGACATCGATCGCGGCCGGACGTGCGGTCGCGAGGAGTGCCTCCACTGCGGTGAGAGCTTCCTCGATCCGGTCGTTCTCGGACAACGACACGCACTCTATCCCCACGCCGCGGCAGATGGCCGCGAGATCGTAGTCGGGCACCCTGCTTCCGGTGCGCCGGTTCAGGGCCGTCGTCTGAAACTGCGCGATCTGCGCCAGCTCGCGGTCCCGGAGAATCACGAACAGGACGGGCAGGGCGCGCGTGGCGGCGGTCAGCATCTCCAGGCCCGTCATCAGGAACGCTCCGTCTCCGACCAGCGCGATCGAGACGTGCCCGGGTCGCCCGAGCGCGGCGCCGATCGCCGCCGGCACGGAATATCCCATGCAGGAGTAATCCACCGGCGCGAGGAATCGCCCGCGATGCGCCAGCCGCAGACCCTCGGCCGCGAGGAAGGTGCCATTGCCGGAGTCGGTGGCGAACGAGGCGTCCGGAAAGCGATCCTGGAGCGCGGACAGAAGGAGAGCGGGCGTGACCCCGCCCTCGAGGGGTGCCGCGAGGTCCTCGAGGGTCTCAGCGAGGCCGGTCGCGATCGAGACGCGGAGCTCCGGATCGGACCTTCTCCCCGCAAGTCGATCGGGCAGCGCGCGGAGCAACGATTTCACGAAGGCGGCACACTCGGCCGTCACCGCCAGATCCGTCTCCAGATTCCGGCCCGGTACCTCCGGATCGACATCGACGTGGATGAGGGGGCGGGGAGGCTCGAAGCCGTAGCTGCCGGTCCCGACTTCGGCGAAGCGGCAGCCGATCGCCAGAGTGGCGTCACAGGAGGATGCGATCTTCCTCGCGAACGGCGGTGCCGCCGCTCCTCCCCCGGGCCAGACCGAGAGAGGATGGTTCTCGGGGAAGACGCCCTTGCCGGAGAGCGTCGTGAACACCGGAGAACCCAGGCGCTCGGCCAGTGCTACCAGTTCCGGGCCGGCCGTCGCCGCCCCCATACCGAGGTAGAGCAAGGGACGGCGGGCGTCGACGAGAATCTCCGCCGTCCGCATCACCTCCTCCCGGCTCGCCTCCGGGGCCGACGAGAGTGAAGGCGGCAGGGCGGGCACCGGCACGCGCCCGGCGATGCTCCGCGGGCGGACCGGTGCTTCCTCTCCCCGTCCGTCCAGTCCGAGATAGAGATTGGCGGGGACCTCGACCATCACCGGCCCGGGTGGCGGAGCCAGGGCCAGCGCGCAGGCCCCGACGACCGAGTCGTACAGCTGGTCGAGCCGGAGCGGGCGGAATACACCCTTGGTCACGGGGGCCGCCATGGCCAGCTGATCCACGTCGTGAAGCTGGAATGCATGACCCGTGTCGGTCCGGACCCCGCAGCCCAGCACCAGCAGCGGCACCCCGTCGAGCCAGGCTTCCGCGAGGCCGGAGAGGGCGTGCGTCAGACCGGCTCCCGGCACGATGTTCACGCAGCCGAGCCGGCCGGATGCTCGCCACAGTCCATCGGCCATGAACGAGGCGCTCTGCTCGTCCGTCACCGGGATCGCCTGCACTCGCTCCGATTCCGCGAGTCGGTCCCAGAGCTCGATGTTGTGCGTGCCCGGAATGCCGAACGCGAAGCTGACCCCCGCGTCTTCCAGCGCCCGCACCACCGCACCGGCACCCGAGAGCCGGTTCAAGGGGCCGCAGGACGGAACGCGTATACGAGGCCTGAGCGGCTGACGAGATAGAGCTCCCCCGCGCCATCGATACCGAACGAGACGACGCTGGACAGGGATCCCACCTCCCATTCACGGTGGTCGGTCGCCAGTCCGCCCTGGAATCGAAAGCTCCGGAGCCAGCCGCTGCAGTAATCGGAGTAGAAGTACAGGCCACGTATCGCAGGAATCGCGGAGCCGCGGTAGACTTCTCCGCCCGTGATCGAGCAGCCTTGCGAGTGGTCGTACTCCACGGCGGGAAGAACGAAATCCTGAACGTCGCAGCTTCCGGCTCCGTAACAGGCGGAGCCTTCCATCACGTTCCAGCCGAAGTTCAGGCCGGCTTCGTCAGTCGGCACGACGTTGATCTCTTCGCGTCGATTCTGACCCACGTCGGCCACGTACATCAGATTGGAGGTCGGGTCGAACGCCAGACGCCACGGATTCCGAAGTCCCCAGGCCCAGATTTCCGGTCTCCAGGAAGGATGATCCGGCCACGGGTTGTCGGCGGGCACTGCCCACGGCTCGGGGCCATCGACGTCGAGACGCAGAATGCTGCCCAGAAGCGTCTCGCGGTTCTGCCCGTTTCCCTCCGGATCTCCTCCCGCACCTCCGTCGCCCACGGCCACGAACAACCGCCCGTCCGGACCGAAGAGCACATGACCGCCATTGTGGTTGGCGTACGGTTGCGGGATCGACAGCAGGAGTGTCGCGCTTTCCGGATCGGCCCGGTCCGGATCGGCTCCCGCGCGGAACCGTTCCAGCCGGGTCGTGCCCTCGAGATCGGTGAAGTTGACGAAGAACCACCCGTTGGACGCGAACCCGGGGTGGAAGGCGAGGCCGAGGAGCCCTCGCTCGCCTCCACTCGAGACGCGATCCGAGATGTCCAGGAACGGTTCGTCCCGGACGACTCCATCCGCCACGATCTGAATCCGGCCCGCCTGCTCGACGACGAACAGGCGGGGATCGCCGGCCGGAGCCGCTAAATGGACGGGTTCATCGAAGCGTGCATCGAGGGGCACCAGTTCGAAGGGGGGCGAATCTTCCGTCACCGGCGGATCCGAACCCGTCGGAATCTCGCGCTTCGATCCGCAGCCGCCGCAAGCCGTCAGCGCGAGAAGCGCCGCGAGAAGGAGCCAGGATCGAGTCCCGCTCCGCCAGGCATCCGCCCGACGAATCCGCCGCCTCGAGTCTTCCGCCATCAGAGCGCAGCGACGAGCTGATCGAGCCCGCTGCGCGCCACGGCCCCCGTCTGGCGCTCGATCTCTTTCCCGTCGGCGAACAGGATCAGGGTCGGGATGCCCCGGATTCCGAGCTTCGCCGAGACAGCGGGCGCCGCTTCCGTGTCGAGCTTGCCGACCAGGATCTTTCCGGCGTGATCTGCGGCGAACTCGTCCAGAACGGGAGCCATGATCTTGCAGGGCCCGCACCAGTCGGCGTAGAAGTCCACCAGCACCGGGACTTCGGAATCCGACACGACTCTCCCCAGATCGTCTCCGGCGATCTTCACCGGCCGGTCGAGCAGGAAGGGCTTCCCGCACTCTCCGCACTTCGGCCGATCTTCCGCTCGTCCCACGTCCACTCGATTGAGCTTGAGGCAGAACGCGCAACGGAGCGTCGCCGAGCGGGCTTCCTCTGTTTCCATGGCGCTGTCGGTCATCGAGACGTCTCCTGCGAGTCGATACGTGATACGCTGACAACCGGACGATACAATGAAGACCGTTCGGCCGGAACATCGAGCCGGTCGTCGGACGTGAGAAGCGGAGTGGCGCGAGTCGCCCATGGAGGTCGGGAAGGAGGTGCTGGTGAAAGGAGCTCCGGCGGACGGACGTGGCGATCCGGCAGCGCATGCGCCACGAAGCGGTAGGACTACGGCTCTTGCGCGCGTCGCCCCTGCCGGGGGCTTCGTGCCTTCTCACCGGGTCCTCCGACCGGACGGCGGAGCAGCGCACCCCGCTGGCCGGCTCTACTTCCTTCACGGGTTCTTCGGTTCGGGACGAAACTGGTCTGCGATCGCCCGTGGCGTTCTTCGCGCGAGGCCGGACTGGGAAGCCGTCCTGGTGGATCTGCGCCTTCACGGAGAGTCGAGAGGCGCGGCGCCGCCTCACACCGTGAACGCCTGCGCGGAAGATGTCGCGAGGCTCTCCGGCGCGCTTCCGGCCAGCGGCGGTCCTTCGGCATTGCTGGGGCACTCCTTCGGTGGAAAGGTGGCCCTCATGGCCTCGGACCGGCTGGTGCCACCGTGCGTGCAGGGCTGGGTGATCGACAGCACTCCATCCGCAGGCGTCACCGGAGCGGGAGCCCGGGAGATGGTGCGACGGCTCAAGGAGCTTCCGGGACCGTTCGCCTCGCGCCGGGAGGGAGCCGACGCGATCGAAGCGGGCGGCTTCCCGAGATTCGTGGCGGAGTGGATGGCCACGAATCTCATACGGGCAGGGGAAGTGTACGAGTGGCGTTTCGATCTGCGGGAGATGGAACTCCTCCTCGGCGACTTCTTCGCGAGCGACCTCTGGAGTCGGGTTGAGCACCCGCCCGATTCATGCGAGTACCGGTTCGTCCGAGCCGCGGAATCGTCGATCATGTCGGACGAGGATGTGTCCCGAATCGAGCGTCTCGAGAGCGAGGGGAGTCCATTTCACGTCGAGACACTGCAGGGCGGCCACTGGCTCAACGTGGACAATCCCGATGGGCTGATCGCCCTTCTGCGAAAAGGCCTCCCCAGATACTGATGCCGTTTCACGGCTCCGGCTGGATCGATTCACTCCAGCTGCCCGCGACCGCCGACGCCGTTCCGTCGAGCTGAATCAGCCACAGCCGTTCCAGTTGCCGCCTCGCGAGCCGTCGTCCTCGGGGGTCCGTGACGACCGCGCGGACGCTGCGCCGTTCCAGTCGAGGACCATCTCCGGATATCCACAGCGTGTCGATGGTCGCCGTCAGCGTCACGCCATCGCCGATTCCGGTCGTCGAATCGGACCAGGAACCCGATTCCAATAGAGCCATGCCCGCCTCGGCCCCCTGGAAGGCGCGGATCGAGGCGACGAGGCTTCGAGCCGATTCGAGTTCGAGCTTCGAAGATTGGAACCCGGAGGCCACGAGAAGCCCGAGTCCCAGGAGTACGACGAGAACTGCGGGCAGTGCGAAACCCGACTGATGACCGACCGCGTGAATCGTGGGCATGGCGCAGCGTGGCCTCCCCGTTTCATCGTCGCATCAACGACCCCGTTTTGCGATGTAGCTGGAAAGTTGCCAAACGCTGGTCCGACCGCGCCCGGTTCTATCTTCGCACACCCTTACGGACAGAATCTTGTAACAAATTAATTGGCATTGTTTTAGTCGATTCTGGCACGGGTGCCACCACCGATTGGCTCCGGGCTTGCCACGCTGGCGGGACAGAGGAAACACATTCGAATCCGTCCGGTGCGGCTCCGAGGCCGCGGCTACCGGGCGTCGTCCAAAGGGGGCGAGCCATGCAGATCGACACGATGACCGAGGCGCTGCTGTGCGCCATCAAGAGCGATGTCCGTCACCGGGTCGACGACATCGTCGATCGGGCCGAGCGAGCCGCGATGACGCTCGACTCGGAGCAGCAGGTGGACCAGCTGCTCGAAGTGGCCCTGATCCGTGTCGAGGAAGCGATTGCCGAGGCGGCCAGGGCGATGGCTCGCGAGATTCATCGGGATCGGGCGTCGTGACGAAATTTGCTCGTCCCGACGGTCTGTGTTATCGATGGAAGCGGTACGTTGGGGTCGCCCGGTCAAACCGGGCCGGGGGCGCGACCGCTTTTCCTTCCGGACGAATTTCTGCGGTCGGCCGTGCCCGGGACATGCATGGGCGGCGGGCAGGCCTGAATACTCGAAGTAATTGTGGTACAGGTGATTAACGAAGTATCCGACAGGGATCGACCGCGTGGCAGCGTTCTTGCCCCGACGGACGGGACCGGGGTCGGGACCGGTATGTCCGGCAGTTGCACGTGCCGGGCGGGATCTCGGAAGACGCGGGTGACGATGCGAGCACCCCGAACGGAGCAACGAAAGCGGATATCGAGATGAGTCAGAGGCGGCGGACGACGAAGGACGTACAAAAGGAAATGCAGGGCAGCTCCCGTTCGGAAGGCGAAGGAGCGTCCGTGGGTCCCGCCAACGGATCGGCCGGAGGCGCCACGTGGCTGGATCGAGTCAAGGCCTCGGCTGAACTCGCAGACGGCCGTAGCGATTCTTCGTCCCCCTTCTATGATTCGAATCCGGCGCCGGACGATTCCAGGGTCGAAGAGGACCAGGCGAGCCTGCCCTGGGGAAATGGGCCCGTCGATCCCGAGGCCGATGTGATGGGGCCGGCAGACGATCCGGTGGCCGAGGCACCCCGAAGAAGTGAGGCCGCGATTCACGTGATGGACGCCGAGTCACTCGGAACGGTCTCTGCGGATTCGGCATTCCGGGCCGAACCGGACGCTCCGGACCGGTCTTCCCCGTGGGGCACCCTGCACGGAGGCGGCGGACAAGGTGCGTTTGCCGCGACCTCAGAGGCGATTCCGGAACAGAACCCCGGCCCGGCGATCGAGGCCTCGGTCGGTCTCTCGATCGGGCGACTGCGAACCGCGGCGCTCGAAATGGCGCGGCGCGACGCCGAGGCGGGGCTCCCGGCGGTGGATTCCGAGGGACGCTCGGAGTCGGAGCAGGAGCTGCGCGATCGCTGCCTGTCGCTCTTCCGCGACTGGACGGCGCGACAACGCGACCGATTGAACGGAAGAGTTGCCGAGACGGAAGGGCGGATCACCGAGACCGCAGGGAGAATCGGTCTGAACATCGATCGGTTCGAGCGGATCACGACCGAGCTTTTCCGTCTCAAGAAGCGGCAGGAGGTGAACCGCTCGCTGGTGGAATCGACCCTCAATCGCCAGGCGATCGCGGAAGGCGACGCCGAGGAGATCGTGGACAGGAGCGATGAGGGCGAAACGCGGGCGTTCAAGACCCACTGGTATGCGCTCGCGATCTCGTTTCTCGGCATCGTGGAGTTCCTCGCGAACGCTCCTGTATTCGGCGCTCTGCTTCCCCGCGATCCCCTGACCGAGCAGCAGATTCGCTTCGTTTCGGAAACCAGTGAAGGGTGGGCCGCTGGATTCGAGCGCGTCGTGTCGCAGTTCGTACTCCGACCGGACGCGGCGCTGCTCGCCGCCGGCGTCGTGACGTTCCTCTGCGTTCTCGCACACTTCTTCGGTCACTCTCTGCGCCGACTCCTGCTTCACAAGTCGGCGACGCAGAGCGGGGAAACGGTGCGAAACCGCTCCGCATCGGAGTACGTCGTCCCGATGGTTCTGTCCGGAATCGGTCTCGCGCTCGTACTGGGGGTCCTGTTCGAGGCCCGCGTGACTCTCGGTGAAGTGGCGGTGGACAGGTTCGCGCAGGACAGCTCCAAGATCGAGGAACTCCGGCGCAACGCCTCCTGGCTGCGCGTGGACGGGAACCTGGTGGCAGCGAACGAACAGGCCAACCGGGCCGACGACCTCGAGGCCCTCGCGAAGGAGCAGCGCGAGTACGCCGCTTCCATGAGCGGGCTCAGTTTCCCCATCTTCCTGTTGAACACGACGCTGGTGCTGGTGGCGATCTCGGCTGCATATTTTCACATGCGCGACACGCGCCGCGACCGATTCAACGAGTTGCCCTGGGAACGGCAGAGACGGGAGCTCGTGGATGGCGGTGATGCGGTGCAGGAACGGATCGGCGAGGATGAGGGGCGGCTGGTGCGACTGATCGGAGAGCTGAAGAGTCTGCTGACCGAGAAGCCCCTGAAGGAAGCGCCCGCTCTCGTCCATCAGCTCGAGGCGACGATCGTCGCCTATCGCGCCGAGAACGGACGTCTGAGAGGCCTCGATCCCCGGGAGATCCCCGCCTTCGCGGAGCCCGTGCGCCTGGAGCTGGCTCTCGACGAGCAGGCGCCTCAGCAACTGATCGGTACCGCCGAAGGGTACGACGAGGACCGGCAGGAGCTCCGCCGGCGGTTCTCGGAGATTCGGAGCCGGTTCACGAAGGAAGCGACCACGTGGTGAATGGTGCGAGGATGAGTGCTACGACCAGGGTGTGGGTCGCCGCGATGGCGACGTTGCCGCTGCTCGGCGGATGCGGGACTCCGGAAGGAAACGCCGCAGGTGGAGAAGGCGAGGGGGGGACGCTCGCTCGCTCCACACCCGAACTCGTGATCTTCGTCTACGATCGATCCAGCAGCATCGAGGACCACCAACTGAAGCTCGCCCGCGACCTGACCAACGACCGGATCCGCAAGCTGGATCACGGAGATCGGATCGCGGCGCACGAGCTGCTGCAGCTCTCCCTCGATGAGCCGCCGAAGCGCTGGTCCGAAACAGTACCGCAGCGCGAGTGGACCGAGCAGGCGATGAGCCGGGACTCGGTGGTCCGCGCCCGGTTTCTGCGCGATGCGCAGGACTACCTCGTGGTCTTCACCGACACGACGGGGCGCAGCGAGATCGATGGTACCGACATTCTGTCGACGATGCACGATGTGGCGGCGGATCTGCGAGCAGCCCCCAATCGACAGGCGGTTCTCTACGTGTTTTCGGACATGCTCCAGTCGAATCGCACGATTGACATGGAGGGGCTTCGCAGGATGCCTCCATCCTCCTGGGTCGCCGACCAGGCGTCCAACGGAACGCTGCCGGATCTCTCCGGACTGTGCGTCGTCGTGATCGGAGCCCGAGTCGACACGGAAGCTTCTCAGCGGGAGAAGAGCTTCTGGGACGAGTACTTCGAGGCGACGGGAGCGAAGATGCTCGACCGGAATTACACCCTGCGACCGGTCACGCTGCCGGAATATCCCTGCGACTGACCCGGCTCGGGAGACGGCTCCCGGCAAGGCCGCCGGGCGCCGTCCCGCACAACTCCAGCCGGCTCAGTTGTCGTCTACGCTCATCAGCTTTCCGTCGGAGCTGAACAGGCAGCTGAACTTCTTCCCATCCCTCGTCTTCGGCGGGTACTGGCCGTCGACGGTGTATGTCCCACGATTCTGCTTGGCGGGCATCGTCTGGATGTTCGACGGATTCTGGTCGTACTTCTTAGCGGCCGCGCTCCTGCATGCGTCCGGCATCTCGGCCTGGGACACGACGACGCCCGGTTGCGGGTCCACGGTCGGAGTGAGGGTGCCGGGTTCCGCTGATCCGGACGAGGAGCAGCCCACCGGGCCGGCGAGAATCAGTACGAGGGCAACAGAGATGGTCTTCGTGCGCATGGTTAGCTCTCCCGGGCCACAGCGACATATCGACGGTCGGGGCGCAACCGTTCGGACGGATGCCTGTCAAGTCATGAAGTTGCCCTCTTCCGTCCCTCGACCGCGCGTGGAAATCACGCGGACCTCGTCCCCCAGGTGGAGGGTTCCGCAGCCTTCGTGGACGAGGTTCATGCCGAACCAGATCTTCCCGTCCCGCCGCCGGAACCCGGCCAGCGTAACGAGCGGCTCGCCGGCCGGATCGCGCACGCCCGTCGCCTGATCGACCGTCGTGACCACGCATCTCGGGCAGGGTTTCACGGCCCGAAGACCGATCGACCCGATTTGCACTTCCTCCCACTCGTCCTCGATGAATGGCTCGGTGCCGGATACGACCAGATTGGGGCGGAACCGGTCCATCGGCACGGGCCGATCCAGCCGGCGGTTCAGCTCCTCGAGCGAGCCGCTGCCGATGAGAAGAATCGGAAATCCGTCAGTGAAGGCCGTGTGGCCTTTTCCGTCACCCCACGGTGCAGCGATCGGAATCGCCAGTGGAGTCGGCACGTACAGCAGGCGGCATGCGGTCTCGAGGAACTCGGAGAACCAGCGCGACGCCTCCTCTCCCGCCGCCAGACCCCGCGCGGCTCGCTTGTGCACCGCCGCGGCCACCTCTCGGGCGTCGTCCGGGGGAACCGTCACCCGAAGTGCCGGCATCCCGACCGCCACGACTTCCAGTCCGTCGTCCGAAGCTGGAATTGCGTGGATGCGTGCCAGTCGCGGAAGCTGTCGCTGAGTCAGGGCCACGCCTGCCTCGTCGATCAGCATCCAGCGCCGATCTCCGACCAGCCCGATCTCATCCACTTCGGCTTCCGACACCGAGAACGCGGCGGCCGACTTCAACGGATACAGGTGAAGGCCGGTCAGTCGCATTCCGGCGGGACCGGGATCGAGTGTCATGCCCGGGGCCTCAGAACGGCTTGTACAGTCCGGCCCAGGCCGCCAGGAGGCCGAGGGCGGGCGCGAGCAGCCATAGCGACCGCGACGCGCCGGGAACCCGGTACGGCAGCGCCATGAGGCCCCCGATCACGACCCAGATCACCAGTTTCAACCAGATCCAGCCCGGGAGGCCGCCCTGAACGATGCCGAGCCGAGCGAGCATTCCGAACCCGCCCAGCAGAATCAGGAACAGGCCCACTCCGTAGCTGATCGTCACCAGGCGTCGCCCGGCGTTCGTCGCCTTCGTACCCCCGTTGATCGCGTGGAGCACCAGCGCCCCGAAGGAAGAGAACACCAGGAGGATGCCCAGGACGTGCACGAGCTTGTAGATGTTGAGCGAGATCATGCTCCGTTCCGTTTCTGTGGCTCAGTTCGACTCGACTCCGCCTGCCGCGAGGTCGTAGCTTGTTCCGTCGTACCGGTGGGAGAAGATGGCGTCTCGCCGCACACAGGCAAAAGGGCTTCAATCACGGGAGGCACGATGGCCGAACCGTTCTACCTGTCCAGGGGCCGCGTCTTCAAGGTGGAGGGCGTGCACCGGGCCGCCGAGATCGCCGCCGACACCCGATTCGAGATGGGCGTACACGGCCCGATCCGCGAGCACTACCGGCTCGACGCGCGCGAGCTTCCGCTCCCGGTCGATTACATCGTGGCGGCGACAGGCGGCTGAATGCTCGGTACGCTCAACGGCGTGCTGGAGGCACGCGGGATCTTTCTGGCGAATGAGGATATCACCGCCGATGTAGAGGGAGTCAACGAGATTCGGGACCGGCTGCCGGTTCTGACCCGAATCGTCGTGCGCTACCACCTGAACATTCCGGCCGGGAGCCGCGAGACGGTCGAACGTTCCCTCGAGCGGCACGCATCGAAATGCCCCACGGCTTCCTCGCTGTCCGGCGCGGTGGAAGTCGAATGGGAGGCGCAGATCACCGAGTCTGAGGACGGTCGGACGACGGGCTCCTGACCACGTATCGCAATCCGAGCCAGATCAGTACGAGGGAAAACGCGATACGCAGCGTCCGGTCCGGTAGTGACAGGGCGCTGAGCCCCCCGATCCAGGAGCCGGCCGCGATGCCCGCCATCAGGGGAAGAACGATCTCGCGCCTCACGTGACCCAGGCGAGCGTGCACCCCGGCGCCCATGGCGCTCGACGGCACCATCGCCGCCAGCGACGTGCCCTGAGCGAGCTGCTGGGCGAATCCCGGTCCCAGCGCGAGCCCCGGGACCATGACCGCCCCACCGCCCACCCCCAGCAGGCCCGAGAGCCCGCCGACGAGAATCCCGAGCAACACCAACGACACCGACGCGGCCGTACCGTGAAGCACTCCGGCCACGGGAAACGAATCCTTGAATTGCAGGAGCACCGCATTCGCGATCAGGAAAAGTCCGAAGAACCGGCGGAGAACCGAAGCGGGGACCTTCACACTCGACCGTGCGGCGGCAACGGTGGCCGGCACCGCGCCGATCGCGAGGAGCAACGCCGCCTCCCAGTCCACCGCGGCTCCTTTGCCGTAGACCAGTGCGCCAACGATGCCGGTGAACACGACACCCACAAGACTAGTGCCGTGTGCCGAGTGCTGATCCAATCGGGCCCAGCCGGTCAGCAACGGCACCATGACGGCGCCACCGCCGATGCCGAGCAGCCCGCCGAACGATCCCGAGATGAGGCCGATCACGAGCGAGATGAGAGGAGCAACGGATCGCCGTCCGTCCCCCCCGGTCCCCTGATCCGAAGGCGCGTTCGCCTCCCTTACATCTTGATGTCGAGGAGCTCGACCTCGAACACCAGATAGGCGTTCGGCGGAATCGCTCCGGGATATCCGCGTTGCCCGTATGCGAGATCGGGCGGAATGACCAGCAGGCGCTTGCCGTCGATGCGCATCCCCCGCACCCCTTCTTCCCACCCTGCGATCACGTCGCGTCGCCCGAGCTGGAATGAGAACGGTTCCTCTCCCTCGACGTTGCTGTCGAACAGCTCGCCGGTCGGCAGCCAGCCCTTGTAGTGGACCGTGACGACATGCCCCTCCTTGGCGGCCAGACCCGTGCCCTCGTCGAGATCCTCGATGTAGAGACCCGACGGGGACCGCTGCATGACGGCGAGACTCACGTTCAGCGCGTCGGCGAACTCCGGTAGCGAGGGCTCCGTGTCTGCCGGCTCCGCCGATTCGGCGACCGATGTCTCTGCTGCCGGTTCGTCTCCGCCGCACGCGGCGAGGCCGACGACGAGGGCGGCGATGCCGGCCCAACGTCGCGTTCGACTCCTCATTGCGATTCCTCCGCTTCTGACTCGCGGG
>JARRPA010000024.1:0-11055 GCA_037383305.1 Gemmatimonadota bacterium
GGCGTCACGTGCCGGGCGGCCTCGGGGTGCTTGTCCAAAAAGAGGTCCAGATCCTGGCGGGTCAGGTACAGCCAGGCGGTCTCGGTCGTGGCCTCGACGGTGACGTCGCGGGGCTCTTGGAGAAAGAGGGACGCTTCGCCGGCGACGTTGACGGCCTTGAGATAGCCCACCGGCCGCTCGATGCCCTCCTCGTCGCGAGAGCGAACGATGGCCTCGCCACGATAGAGGATGTAGAAAGTAGGGTCGATCTCGCCCTGGCGATAGAGCACGTCGCCGGGGCGCAGGCGGGCCAGGCCCACGTAGCCGGCCAGCTCCTTGAGCTGCGACCAGAAGAGCAGGCGATCCTCGGCGAGTGTCACGATTTCCAGAGAGCAAGCGAGCCGGTTCAGCTTCCGGCCGTCGTTGATCGTCCAGATGAACGGCGTCCGGCCGAGACGCTGCTCGGAGGGCATCGCCACGAACTCGTGGAACAGGACCTGGTTCTCGTCATCCCAGTCGTCCCGCGGGATCGGCTTGAAGTGCTTCTTGAACCGACCCTCCGTCGCCGCCCAGTCGGCCGTCGTGACCGGAAGCTCCATGACCTGCTCTTCGCCCTCATCATCCACGTACTCGAGGTCGTAGGTCGGCCACGTTTCCTCCACCGAGGGATTGCCCGAAAGCTCCAGGCAGTCGGCGATCGTCGGACCGGAATCCGGATCGTAGATGAGGAAGGGAAAGGCCCGGCTCTCCAGCGCGAACCGCGCCGCGTTCGGCGCCCACTCGTCGGCGAGCCCGTGCTCCACCGGGCAGGGCGTGTAGATGTTGAAGACCGAGGGGCGCGGGCTCTGCAGTCCGCGGATCACGCCGCCGATCATATGGGATGCCGACGCCTGGGAGGACTGCAGCACGAAAGCTCCGCGGTGGGCGATCGCGATCAGCGACAGCTCTTTCCGGGTCTCCTCCTTGCCGTGCTGTGCCTTACCGTAGGCCGCCATGTCGGAAACCTGGCCGGTGAATCCGCTCGTGCACGTCTGTCCTCCGGTATTGGAGTAGACCTGCGTGTCGAGCACGATCACCCGAATCGGCTTCCCGGAAGCCAGGAGCCGGGAGAGGTTCTGGAATCCGATGTCGAGCATCGCTCCGTCGCCGCCGATCGCCGTGATCGGGGGGCAGAGGTCGAACTCGGCATCCGTGAACGACTGCCAGTCGAGCATGGCGAGCTCGGGCTCGTGCACGGGCTCGTCGTACTCTCCGGATGCCAGCAGTCGGGCGCGACGAACGCTGCGGAAGGCGTCGGCCATCTTCCGCATGTGTCCCTCGAAGATCCCGATCGCCACCGAGGGGGCGTCCTGGAAGAGGTGGTTCACCCACGGGTACGGGTACGGGTTGTACGGATAGGTCGAAGCCCACACGGAGGAGCAGCCGGTGCTGTTGCTGATTCCCATGTTCGCGCGGCCCTGACCACCGGGACCCTCGACGTACCGCCAGCGCAGGTCTTCGAGCGCCTTCTTCGCCGAAACGAGCCGGTTCAGTTCCTGGCGCTTCTCGGAATCCAGCGGGACCGTCGCCGTGTCCCGAGCGGCAGCGGCGAGATCGAGATCGGCGTCGGCCGACAGGAGATCGCGCCCTTTGCGGTCCAGTGCTCCGATCAGCTCATCCAGCTCGCCGACGAAGCTCTCGACGCGGGGCTGCATCAGCGACTCCACGGCCGAGACGACCAGGTGCACCGCCGTCTTCTCGCCGCAGCCCATGCAGGCACCGTCGCCGCCTGCCATCGTCCGGTAATTTTCCTTCTTGAGCAGCAGGGAGGGGAGGACCCCGATCCCTTCTTCGATGCTGCGCACGTTGATGTACCGGTCCGGCGTGTCCGGGAGGTTCTCCCACGTGAGCCAGTTCCGGCGCAACTGATCCAGGATCTCTTCGGTCTGGTGCTTCGTGACCAGGGCGCCGTCGGCGCAGACGTCCACGCAGATGTTGCAGCCTTTGCAGGCCTCCGGGTTCACGGTGATCGACAGCAGACCTCCTGCGCCCTTCTCCTTGCCCTCCGGGACGTCGAAGAAGGGGACCGTCTTGGCGAGCGGGAATTCGGCGAGCACCGAGTACACCGCCGCGAACTCGCGATCGAGAGACTTCTTTCGCTCCGCGTCCCACGGCAGCTTCTCGGCGAGATTCCGGTAGGCGACCGTGAGCGTGTCGCCGAATGTGGTGAACGGGACGGCCTTGAGGACCTTTCGGGCCTCGCGTGCGAGATTCCCCGACACCGATTGAATCAGGTTCAGCGGCTCGCCGTTCTGCGCGGTGCGGATCCCGGTCGTGATCACGTCTTCCACGGTGCTGACGACGCCCGGGATGGCGGCATCCGGGCACTGGGTCCAGCACTGGGCGCAGCCAGTGCACTTCGAGGCGATGAAGTCGGGTACTTCGAAGCGGATGTCCGACATGTCGCGCACGGTGCTGGTGGCCGCCGGAATGGCACTGATCGCGGCGAACGGATCGGCGATCACGTCCTGGTCGATGCCGCAAAGAGAGCAGACCTGCTCCCAGAACCGGCCCTGGTTGCCGATCCCCGGCATCTGATTCGGGTGGTCGAGCAGGGTGGGAATCGCGCCCACGGCCGCTTCCGCCATGACTTCGCTTCCCACCGTCGCATCCGCGAGCGCCTCGACCTCGTAGAGCTCGTCGAAGCCGCGTCGGATCGTCCGGACGTTGTCTTCTACGACCCGCTCGCCCAGGTGACCGAACTTCTTCTGGATCTGCGCCCGGATCCCATCGAACAGGCTCTGCTCGTCCAGACCTTCACGCTCCATCACCGGCGAGACCTTGAAGAAAGCGCCCAGGAACGCCGTTCCCTGCATCCGGTATCGGAGCTCGGGATCGGAAGCCTCCTCTGACGCGATCTTGAATGCGTCGAGTCCGTATACGCGGATTCCGCGATCCTGAATGATCTGTCGCGCGGCGGGTGGGAAGGAAGCCCACAGGTCGTCGGCTTTCTTCTCGCTCTGGATGACGAACACGCCGCCCTCCGCGAGACCGGCGAGCGGGTTCGAGTTCAGAAACACGTTCGGGTCGGGGGACAGCACCACGTTGACGTTCTGGAGCTCACCGTTGAGCCGAACCGGCTCGTGCGAGAGAATTCCGTAGAAGGTCGTCGGCTGACCCTTCTTCTCCGAACCGTACTTCGGGTTCGCCTTGACGTGGTAGCCGCACAGCTCGTTCGCCGTCAGCACCACGTTCTTGCCCATCGTGATCGCACCCCAGCCGCCCACCGAGTGGATCCGAATCGAGATCGCATCCTCCGGGAGCAGATTGATATCCTCCGTGGGGACCAGCGCCTCGGAGGCGATATCGGGGTATTCGTCCAGAAGTTTCTCCTGCCAGATCTCGAGCTTCGGCAGCTTCGTGCCCTCGCGCACGAAATCGATTCCGAGATAGTAGAACCTCCGCCCCTCGCCGTCGGGCAGCATGTTCTGCACGGCGAGCACCAGATCGGCGGGCTGGAGGTCCCGGCTGCCGAAACCGAAGCCGGCCGAGTAGAACTCGGGGATCTCCTCGGTCCCGATCGCCGGCACGCGCGGGTGCGGGATTCGCTTTCCCTTCGCCCGGCCGTTCTCCATCGCCTTCGCCATGGCTGCGCGAATCTCCCGCAGCAGGGGGTTGTCGACCGCCAGCGGCTGGTCGGTGCGCTCGAGAACCGTGACGCCCTTCTTGCCCCGCAGCACGCTCGCGATTCGATCGGTCGGGAACGGCCGGAACATCGTGACGTCCAGCACGCCCACCTTCAGCCCGAGCTCGTCGCGCATGTAGTCGGCGACGGCCTCCGCGTTGGATACGACCGATCCCTGTCCGGCCAGCACCCAGTCGGCGTCCTCGAGACGATAGCCCTGGGCTCGCTCGTACCGGCGACCGGTCAGCTCGGCGAACTCGTTCATGGCCCGGTCCGCCAGCGCTTCCACGTGATCGAAGTAGAAGGGGCGTTGGGCCGCCACGCCCTGCATGTAGCTGTCCTGGTTCTGGACGGAGCCGATGAGGGCGGGATAGTCCAGATCGAACATCTCGGGAATCCGGCGCCGGGTCTCTCCGAAGGTGAGACGCTGGGCCGGCGTCGCCGATTCGATGATATCGGCCGGGTCGCCCAGGTACTCGCGTATCAGTTCGCGTTCCGGCAGACGAAGCGTCTCGATGACGTGGCTGGTCAGAAAGCCGTCCTGGGCTACGAGACCGGGATTGAGTGCCAGCTCCGCAATGCGGTGGGCGATCAGGTTGAGATCGGCGATTCCCTGCACGTCCTTCGCGAACAGCTGGAAGAACCCGGTGTCGTCCACGGCGTGATAGTCGTCGTGGCCCGCATGCACGTTCAGCGCATGCTTGGTCATCGCGCGTGACGCGACGTTGAGGACGTACGTGAGTCGCTTGCCGACGGCCGCGTACAGCGATTCGTGCATGTATGCGATGCCCTGGCCGCTGGAAAAATTCGTCGCTCTGAGACCGGTCATGCTCATCCCGGCCGTGACACCGGCGGCAGCATGCTCGCCCTCGGGCTCGAAGAAGAGGAGCGGTCGTCCGTTGACGTTCAATTTCCCCGCAGCCTTCGCCGCGGCCCAGCCCTCTCCCATCTGAGTCGAGGGTGTGATCGGGTAGGCACCGGCCGCCTCGCTGCCGGCCGTTTCCATCTCCACGACGGCGGCGCTTCCGTCCATCGCCGTCGGCACGCCCGGATACCGTACTTCAACCTCCGCCGGCTCCGACTTCTTACGCTTGATCATCACGTCACACTCCCTGACAGGACGGGCTCCGGCCGAAGATCCTGCGCGCCTTCCACCCATCGGATCGCTCCGGTGGGACAGCGCGCGGCCGCTTCGGGACCGGCCCGATCGATAGCTTCATAGTCGACGACGGCCAGACCCTGCTTCATCTCCACCACCTCCGGCGCGTCGGCCGCGCATCGCCCGCAGGCGTTGCAGGCGACAGCGCAGAGATCGGTGGCAGCATCGCCATCGAGAAGGTTCTTGCATTGCACGATCAGCTTGTGATCGAGCGGCATCAGGACGAACAGGTCCAGGGGGCAGGCATCGACGCAGTCACCGCAGGCGGTGCATAGGTCGATGTCGACCTCCGGAAGATCGGACGCGTTCATCCGGATCGCATCGAAGTCACAGGATACGGCGCAGTCCGCGAGGCCGATGCAGCCCCAGGGGCACGCCTTGCCTCCGCCGCTGACCGCCACAGCGGCCGCACAGCTCTCCAGCCCGTCGTAGATCGCCTTCTTCGGCGCGACGTCCGAACCTCCCGCGCAGAGCAGCCGGGCGACACGCTTCACCGCCTCGCCCGCGTCCACGCCGAGCAGTGCCGCGACGTCTTCCAGTTCGGCCTCGCCCATCACGGTGCATCCGGCGGGCGCCACGCTCCCCTCGACCGCCGCCTCGGCGAAAGCCCGGCAGCCGGCGTAGCCGCAGGCACCGCAATTGGCGCCGGGCAGAATGTCGGTCACGGACTCGATCCGCGGATCTTCCCACACGCGCAGCTTCCGATTGGCGATCGCGATCAGGGTTCCGAAGGTGAGTCCTACACCTCCGAGGACCGCGACGGAGCCGAAGATCGCCTGTGCCGTCATGCGGCTCCCCGGTCTCCCTGTCGGAGGATCCAGGCCGCGAGCACGTCGGCATCGGTCGTTCCGGCGGCGTCCGCTGCGCTGTCCGTCCCCGGGCCCGCCTTCGCCGTCGAAGCGCCGGCGAGCACCTGCAGCTGGCGGAGCTCCTCGTTCTGCTGGAAGGCGCTGATCCGGCCGATCGCTCGTTTCGGTTCCTCATCGGGCAGAAACTCGACGGAAAGACGGAGGCCGGTCGATCCACTGCCTTCCGGACGGTGCTCGAAGCGGGCCGCTTCTTCCGGAACGAGCGCCGCGATGGCCGGACCCGGAGTGTTCGCAATCCGAGCGAGCTCCGCTGGATCGGCTGTCTGCAGCACGTGCACCCCGGGCGTGATGCAGCGAACCAGAGCTGCCGGTGGTGTCTTTCCCTCGATGATCAGCACGATCTTCTGTGATCCATCGAGCAGGTCCGCCAATCCGCCGGCTCGCAGATCCTTGCCGCGGAGGCGGACGATCAGCGGCGGGGCGATCGCCCGCTCCTGATCGCTCCAGGCGCCCGGTGCAAAGCGGTCGATCCAGCGGCGGTGTTCTTCGTCCTTGAATCGGCCGGTTCTCGCCAGTTCCGCGGTGCGTGCAGCCCCGAAGGCGCGGCCGGATTCTCCAAGGGCTCGGATCACGCCTTCGCGCAGATCTTCGCCGGCGGGAAGGTCGAGGACGAACAGGTCCTCGTCGTCGGCCGCGAGCGACTCGAGGGTTTCCACCGCGCGCTCGAGGTGTGCCCGGCTCGCCTCGTCCAGCGACCGATCCGCCTGGAACAGGGAGGCGAAGCGTTCGACGTCGATGTGACCGGCAGCGAAATTGCCGAGCTCCGACGCGGCACGATCGAGATTCTGGTCACTCGTTCCCGATTGGGCGAGCAGGAGTCCGCGAAGCTGGTCGGCGGTACCCACGAGCGCCGAG
Organism: Gemmatimonadota bacterium; assembly: GCA_037383305.1. GTDB lineage: Bacteria > Gemmatimonadota > Gemmatimonadetes > Palauibacterales > Palauibacteraceae > Carthagonibacter. The sequence goes on from JARRPA010000024.1 coordinate 6,527, forward strand.
CGATAGTCGTCCCGCGCTGCCGCGACGGCGGCGAGCGCTTTCCGGGTGATCTCTTCAGACGGCATATTTGTCGAGCTCTTCGTTCAGGATTCCGATCTTCTCGTCGGTCGTGTGCAGCGGAAGATGACGGGTCTCCTCGTACCGTGGACGACTCTCATCCCGGAAGAAGACGCCTACTCGTATCCGGTCCGTCTTCTCGGCCATCTCCCGAGCCGCGTCCATGTTTCGCGGGTCGTGCCGGTTGACGTCCTTATAAATCTGATGCAGGTCGGGCACCTCGATGCCGTCGGGGTGCTCGAGCATCTGGATCATTTCCGGATTGCGAACCGCATCCTGGTAGATGTCGCCCGTGAAGACCGGGCATCGTTGCAGTATGCGCACGAACGCGAACCCGTTGTGCTTGTAGGCCGCCTGCAGGGTCGCATACAGGTGCGCCGGCATCCACTCCGCGGTCTGCGCCACGAACGAGGCGTTGGTCACGCCGAGGGTCGCCTCGATCGGATTCAGCGCCGGGAGGTAGCTTCCCATCGGCTGCGTGTTGCTGCGGTATCCCTTCGGGGTCGTGGGCGAGGTCTGCATCTTGGTCAACCCGTAGATGTTGTTGTCCAGCATCAGGGCGACCATGTCCACGTTGTACCGAGTGGCGTGCAGCCAGTGCGCCGCGCCGATCGAGGTGCAGTCTCCGTCTCCCATCACTACGAATACGTGCAGGTCCGGGCGGTGCAATTTGATACCGGTCGCGACCGGAAGCGCGCGACCGTGGATGCCGTGAAATCCGTAAGAACTCACATAGTGCGGGAACCGGCTCGAACAACCGATGCCGGACACGAACACCGTATCCTCCGGCTTCAGCTGTTCGGCGGCCAGGAGCCGCTGCGTTGCCGTGAGAACCGAGTGATCTCCGCAGCCGGGGCACCAGCGTGCCTGCGCACCCTGGTAGTCGGCCATCGAGTACTCGCGCTCCTCCTCGACCGGAAAGAGCAGAGAACAGCTATGCCCGCTCACGCCGCACCCCCCTTCGCAATATTCGAGCGAATGACGTCCAGGATCACGCCGGGCCGGAGCGGTTCTCCCAGAACGCGCGTCCAGCAGTCGACGTCCACCAGCGTGGCGGCCCGCAGCAGCCAGGCGAGCTGGCCCCGACGGCGATTCTCCGCCGTGATGAACGGAGCGTCCGGCTCGTCGCTGTAGTTGATCTCCACCGTCATCACCTTTCCGAATCGCTGGAAGATCTCTTTCAGCCCGGGCTCCAGCGGCGACAGGAAACGGAGGTGCAGCGAGGAAACGGAGAGGCCCTGCTCGCGCGCGGTTTCCACCGCCTCCTCGATCGCGCCTTTCGTCGAGCCCCAGCCGACGATCAGGAGATCCCCGGAGTCGGAGCCGTTGACCTTGGGTGGCTGCATCGTGCTGTTCAGCACCGCGATCTTCCGGCTTCGCATCGCGGAGCTCTTCTGGTTGATGTCGGAGGCGTAGGCGACGTGACTGGCTTCGTCGTGGGCCAGACCGGTCACCGTGTGCATGCCTCCGGGCTGCCCTGGAATGAACCGCTGGGAGAGGCCGGTGTCTTCATCCCAATCGTAGGGCGGCTTGCTCTCCGGGACCGGACCCGTGTCGGGGCGCGACCCCATCCAGACCGGGTCGAGCGACGGCCGCCGGAACGGCTGAACGCCCGTGGCCAGATTCGCGTCCGACAGCACGATCACGACCGTACGGAAGGTCTCGGCGATTCGCCGCGCCGTGATCATCGAGTGGAAGCACTCTTCGATCGTGGCCGCCGCCATCACGACATGCGGCGCATCGCCCGGCTGACCGAAGATCGTGGCGAGCAGATCGGATTGCTCCACCTTCGTCGGCAGGCCCGTGGACGGACCGCCTCGTTGAACATCCACGACCACGAGCGGAATCTCGGACATGATCGCGAGCCCCAGGAACTCGGTCTTGAGGGCGAGCCCCGGCCCCGAGGTGATCGTGAAGGCGACCTTGCCCGAGTAGCTGGCGCCGATCGCCACGCCGGCCGCCGCGATCTCGTCTTCCGCCTGGTGGACGATTCCGCCGAACTTGTGGAAGATCTCTCCGAGCTGGTGAGAGACCGAGGTCGCCGGCGTGATCGGGTACATCGCGGCGAGCTCCATCCCGGCGGCTACGGCTCCGAACGCCACCGCCTGATTGCCGTTCATCACGACCATGTCCTCGCCGCCCAGGCCCGGCGGGATATCGATCCGGATATCCAGATTTTCTCCGGCCCACGCGTAACCCAGCTCCAGCAGGGTGACGTTCTTCTCGTAGACTTCCTCGGACTTCTTCCGAAACGCGTACGCGATCTGATCGCGGGTCAGATCGAGGTCACGGTCGAAGATCCAGGCGAGCATGCCCAGGGCGAACATGTTCTTGCCCTTCCGGGCGTCGTCCACGACGGTGAGGCACCGCTCCTCCATCGGCACTTCGATGATCCGATAGCCGCAGCCCTCCAGTTCGTCCATTGCCGCCCGCCACTCCGCCCGGACGTCCTCGTCCCGATGCTCCTTCCACATGTTCTCGACGAGAATCAGGGCTCCGGGCTCGATCGCGTCCAGGCGGTGGCGAGCCAGAAGAACCTGCTCGTTGAACGCCACGCACACGTTCGTCCGGTCGCCCCAGTTCGTCACTTCCTTGGTGCCGATCCGGATCCGATTGCCGCTGGCTCCGGCGGGGCTGCGAGCGGGCGGTTGGATCTCGGCGGGAATGATCTCGACCGTCCACACTCCGTTCCCCATCTTCGCGCTGACCGCGCCGAAGATCTGGCCGCACTTCTGTGCGCCCTCGCCCGAGTCGGAGACGATCTCGACGGTGTGCACTCGATCGCGGATCACCTCGACGTCGATGTCCGTCCGACTCTCGTCGGTCGCCGTGTCCGTCGCGGAAGCGTTCGTTGTCATATCTCGTTCCTCGTATCCCGGTCTTCCGCCAGCGGAGTCACGGGGTGTGTCCTTTCGTCCCATCGGCGGCTTCTTTCCGGACCGGACCGGAAAGAGCCCACAGGGTAGGTGCATCTTCTGTGCCAGATCGGCCCGATATTCTCAATTCTCGTAAGTCATTCATTCGCAGATTTTTATATCGTACGATGCAAATCAGCGGTGAATGACCCCTCACCTGTCGGGACAGATAGTCTCATCGAATCGAATACCCGGTCGGGTGTCGCATCGCGAGAGAAGGCCGGAGGGCCGGGAGCCCCGGTCCGGTGCCGTCAGTCCAGAGCATCCGGATTCACGGTTCCGATGAACGGCAGGGCGCGGAATCTGTTGTCGTAATCGAGTCCGTAGCCGACGACCCACTCATCGGGGATGTCGAATCCGATGTAGTCGGCGCTCACCCGCTTCTTCTGCTCCGGTTTCCGAACCAGCACGCAGCTCCGGAGCGACGCCGGCCGCCTCGCGGCCAGGAGGTCCAGCAGATACGAGAGGGTGCCCCCCGTGTCCAGGATATCTTCCACCACCAGTACGTGTCGTCCTTCGATCGGTACTCGGGCATCCATGATCAGACGGACGCCCGCCCTCTGCTCGTCCCGGTCGTAGCTGGAGAGAGCGATGAAGTCTACACGTCTCTCGATGGAAAGAGCCCGCGAGAGGTCGGCGATGAAGATGTAGGACCCGCGCAGGACTCCGAGCAGCAGAATCTCTTCGGCATCCGCGTAGTCCTCATCGATCCGGGCGGCCAGCGCGCTGACCCGCGCCCGGATCTGCTCTTCCGAAATGAGTTCCCGAACGCCGGGCAGGTGCACGTGCGTCACGGCGTCGGAATCAGAGGTTGAGACCTACACCGATCGACGACACGAAATCGTTCTGCAGCTTGGAATCTTCGAACTGGTCCTGGCTGAAAGAAGATATGTAGTCCCTGAACTCGAGACGGAGGAACCACGAATTCCCGAGAAGGATGTGCCCTCCGAGTCCGACGACACCGACCGGCTTGGTCTCGCTGTCGACGGTCAGGGAGAGGGAACCATCGGAATTCGATCCGGTGGCGGAACCCGTCTGGACGACTCCACCGCCTGCCACGAAGTACGGGCGAACCATGCCCCAGCTTCCCTGCAGATTGGGGCGATACATCAGGGTCGCCACCCCGTACAGATAGTCGGTGCCGCCGAGGTTGAACTCCTCGGTCCGGGTGGGAAGTCCTTCGCTGAGAGGCGGCAATACCTGCTGCACGGTCATGTCGGGTTGAGAGTATCCGCCGAGGACCCCGATCCCGAAGCCGCTCGGGAACCAGAAGTCGAGGCCGAGTCCGAACGCGATGTCGGTGGAGAACTCCAATGAGAGGCTGTCCCCGGAGCTCGCGAGGTCGGCCAGAGGCGTGAAGACTCCGAAGTAGCCGGTGACCTCGAGCCCTTCCGAACTCGGTTCGGGCGGGTAGACGTTCTCCCCGGCGAGCGGCGACTGCTGGGCGTGCCCCGAGCTGGGGACGGTGAGTGCGAGGAGCAGCGCTCCAAACAGGAGACGGCCCGCCCCGCTTCCCTCGCTCCGCCTGTCCGCCCGTCGGTCGGTATTCATCCCGAT
>JARRPA010000025.1:0-10865 GCA_037383305.1 Gemmatimonadota bacterium
AGATCTCGGTGACGATCGGTGCGGTTGCGGGCCGTGCGCAGGATCCCTCGATGATCGATGAGGGGCGCTTCGAGATTTTCGTCAAGGGCGCGTCGCGTGGTCAGGAGTCCTTCGCCATCCGCCGACAGGGCGAGGAGTTCGTGGCGGTGGGGCGATCGAGCCTCGCGGGAGAGGATCTACTCGTCCAGTCGGCGGAGATCGGTCTTCGCACGGACAGCCGATTCGTTCCCCTGAGATACGAATTCCGCACGCTGCAGCGTCCATCCTCGACGACGATCGCCGTTCGCACGGGAAGCAGGATCCGCGTGACGACATCCAACCGGGAGGGCGAGCGGATGACGGAGCTCCTCGCCGACCGGGAGATGGTCCTGATTCAGACGGGCGTGGCTCATCACTACTGGTTCCTGATCCAGCGTTTCGGCGATGCTCGCGCGGGCACGGGCGGAACGGTCGACGCCCTCGCGCCGGGAGAGGTGAATCGGTCGGAGATCCGCCTCGAGTCGGTGGAGAACGTGGAACTGCCCATTCCGTCGCGACCGGCAGTCCCGGCGAGGCGCTACGACATCCGAATCGGGGAAACTCAACACATCGTTTGGACCGAGCGGCCCTCGGGCCGCATCCTCAGGGCCGAAATCCCCGAACGCGCATGGGCTGCCGTGAGGCTCTTCGAGCCAGCGGACGACGGCTCCGATCCGGAAGACCGAATCGAAGGAGAGAGCGAGAGGTGAACGAGACGAGAGGCCGTACTTCCGTGGATCACGTGGAGGATGGAGCCGCTCTTCCCTCCCTGCCGACGAGAATACTGCAGGTATTCGTGTCGCCCGCGAAGCTCTTCGACGCACTCGCTGTCACTCCGAAGTGGTTGGGCGCCGCAGCGGTCGTCGTAGGCCTGGGACTCGTAGTTCAGGCCGTGATTCCCGTGGAGTTGATTCGGGAGATGGCCCTTTCGGGGCTGCCTCCGGACGCGTCCCCGGAACAGGTCGCGGCCGTCGAGCAGTTCATGGGTGCGACTCAAGCCGTGCGGTGGGCCGCGACCGTCATCGTCCCGATTCTATTGATCCTGTTCGTGTCCGGATTCATCCTCCTGATCTGGAATGCCGTCCTGGGTGGAGAACAGAGATACTCCTCCATACTGGCCTGCACGTCGCATTCGTACATCGTGTGGGCCGTCGGAGGCGTCGCCACGCTTCCTCTTCTCCTCGCGAGACAGGATCTGCGCACGACCTTCTCGCTCCACCTCCTCACACCCTTTCTCGACGACAGCAGTTATCTGTATCGGTTCATGGCCGGGTTGAACCTGTTCGGGATCTGGACCATGATCCTCCTCGGAATCGCCGTCAGCCGGTTGTATCCTAAGGTGTCGGCCGGCAGCGCCTGCACGGTGATGGTCGCGGCATACGTCGCGATGAAGGCGATCACTGCGGTCTTCGCGCCGGTGTGATCGCAGGGGTGCTCAATCACCGCTGAACGGTGCGGACCTCCCGGGTGTTAGTCCCGGCGGAGGGCGCACCGGACCGACGCAGGCTCCCGGGCTCGCGAAACCGACAGTCATTCGCCGCCGTAGAGGAGTGCGATCGTCGATTCGAGAACGACGCTCCGTAACAGCCATAACCAGCGAAAGAGCCGAATGTCACGCGGAAAGAAGATCCTGATCGGCGTCGGCGTCGCAGCCGTGCTCGCCGTCATGGCGATCGCCGCCCTTCGGAGCGGGAGGAGCGATGCGGTCGAAGTGCGCACCGAGGAGGTCGCGCGGAAGAACCTCGTCGCGCGCGTGTCGGCGACCGGATACATCGAGCCCAAGCGCCTCGTGGACATCAGCGCCGACGTCTCGGGGCGGGTCGTGCAGCTGAACGTTGAAGAGGGAGACGAAGTCGGGGAGGGAGACCTGCTTCTCGTCATCGACCCCGCGAGATTCGAAGCGGCCGTCGATCGGGCGGAGGCGGGTCTCGCAGAGGCTTCGGCGCGCGAGGCGCAGGCCCGCGGCAACTACCTGCAGGCCCGGCGGGACTGGGAGCGGATCCGGGATCTCAAATCCCGGCTTCCCGAGATGGTCACGGATTCCGAGTTCGAGTCCATGCGCACGGCGGCGGAGGTGCAGGAGGCCCTGTGGGAGTCGGGCAAGCACGCCGTGGAGATGGCCCGAGCGGGGCTCAACGAGGCCCGTGACAACCTGGCCAAGACGGTCATTCGCGCGCCCATGAGCGGCCGCGTCACCCGCCTCAACGTGGAAAAAGGCGAGACGGCGATCGTAGGGACCATGAACAACCCCGGCAGCCTGCTGATCACCGTCGCGGACCTCTCCGTCATGGAGGCCGTGATCGAAGTGGATGAGACCGATGTGCCGGACATCTCCATCGGCGATTCCGTGTCCGTCTCCGTGGACGCGTTCCCCGACCGTGAGTTGGTGGGCCGCGTCACGAAGATCGGCAACAGCTCGATCCGACCGCGCAGCCAGCAGGTGTCCAGCTCGGATCAGGCGATCGACTTCGAGATTCGTGTCACCCTGGAGGATGCCGATGTCGAGTTGCGTCCCGATCTGTCGGCATCCGCCGACGTGATCACCGACATCAGACCCGAGGCGCTGGCGATTCCGATCATCTCGCTCACGCTGATGGAACCGGGCGAATTCGAGCGTATGCCGAACGAGCTCGAGGAGTCGAGCGCACCGGCGGCAGACGAAGATCGCTCCGACGAGCCTGTCGAAGGAGTATTCGTGGTCGAGGATGGAATCGCGCGCTTCCGACCCGTCGAGGTCGGAGTCGCGGGCGATGCCTATTTCGAAGTCCTCTCGGGCCTGGACGAGGGCGAGACCGTAGTGTCGGGCACGTACCAGGTCATCCGCGACCTCGAGGACGGAGACGCGGTGAAGATCACAGAGGCCGACAGCGTGAAGGCCGACGGCGAATGAACGGGGAAGAGCGGATGCAGACGAGCGCGCGCGAGGTCATCATCGAGACCCGGGGGCTGACGAAGCTGTACCAGATGGGCGCGGAGACGATCCACGCGCTGGCGGGGGTCGACATGCAGATCCGCCGAAACGAGTACATAGCGATCATGGGACCATCGGGTTCGGGTAAGTCGACCCTGATGAATCTGATCGGCTGTCTGGATACTCCCACGGACGGGGAATACATCCTGAACGGGACACCAGTCCAGGGGCTGGACGATGACGAGCTGGCCCGCATTCGGAACCGTGAGATCGGTTTCGTTTTTCAGACTTTCAATCTTCTCCCCAGGGCGAGCGCCCTGCACAACGTCGAGCTCCCGCTGATCTACGCCGGGATACCGGCGAAGCAGAGGCAGGAAAAGGCCAGATCCGCTTTGGCTCGCGTCGATCTGGCCGACCGTACGCACCACAAGCCGAACGAGCTCTCCGGAGGTCAGCGACAACGAGTCGCGATCGCTCGGGCGCTCGTCAACGATCCGTCGATCCTGCTCGCCGACGAGCCGACGGGAAACCTCGATTCGAAGACCTCCTACGAGATCATGAACGTGTTCGAGGAGCTCCACGGTTCCGGACAGACGATCATCATGGTCACGCACGAGCACGACATCTCCGAGCACGCCGAGCGGGTCGTCACGCTGCGCGATGGATTGATCGAATCACACGATGCGAAAGCTGACGGCCTGATGGCCGGAGTCTGAGCGGCAAGGCGGGGGGAGAGCGCGCGCCGTGTTCGTCCTGGAAGGGATCTGGATCGCACTCCAGCAGGTCTGGGCGCACAAGCTGAAGTCCGCGTTCACTCTGGTCGGCGTGATCATCGGCATCACCTTTCTGATCGCCGTGATCACCGTCGTGGAGGGGATGAACCGATACGTTCAGGAGGACTTCGCAGGCTCCCTGTTCGGCGTCAACACCTTTACGGTCGTCCGACGCAGCCGGATCTCGACCGGAGCCGAGACCGAGGAGCGCCGGCGCGAGCAGGCCCGCAATCCGGACCTCACCCTGCACGACGTGGAAGTGGTCCGGCGTGCCGTTCCGGATGCCTGGCGCTTCGCCTACAGTTCCGATCGCGGTTTCGACGAAGTCAGCTACAGGGACCGTCGACGCCGCAACATCCGTCTGATCGGCGCCTCGGAGGGATACGAGGCCCTGCAGGGCTGGGAAGTCAACCGAGGGCGCGGCCTGACGCCGCTGGACGAGAGACGCGGGCTCAAGGTCGCCGTCATCGGTGCCGAGATCGAGGAGAAGCTCTTTCCCGGCCTCGACCCGATCGGCAAGGAAATCCGGATCGGGTCCCAGCGCTTCGAGGTCGTCGGCGTTTGGGACAAGCAGGGCGGACTGTTCGGCAACATCCGGGATGCCTCGATTCTGCTTCCTTACTCGGTCTACCGTCAGACCTTCGCGCGCGACCCGTCCGACGTGGACCAGATCAGCGTCAAGATGCGAAGCCTGGAAGAGATGAACGCCGCCCAGATCGCCGTGGAGGGCGCACTTCGCTCCGACCGCGGTCTGCGTCCGGGCGAGGAGAACTCGTTCTGGATCGAGACTTCCAGCGAATTGCTCGACACCTGGGACAAGATCGTGAAGGTGCTGTTCGCAGCGATTCCCGGACTGGTATCCATCTCCCTGGTCGTGGGCGGCATCGTGATCATGAACATCATGCTGCTCTCCGTGGCCGGCAGGGTCCGCGAGATCGGGATCCGCAAGGCGGTCGGAGCCCGTCGGCGGGACATTCTCATTCAGTTTCTCGCGGAGTCCTCGACCCTTTCGATCGTCGGCGCCTCCATCGGGATCCTGCTCGGGATCGGGATCGGCAAGGGGGTGGAGGCGTTTACACCGATGCCGGCCTCCGTGCCTCCGTGGGGGATCGCTCTGGCGCTCACGCTCGGAGTTCTGGTCGGGGTCGGTTCCGGCCTCTATCCGGCCTACCGGGCGGCGAAGCAGGACCCGATCGTGGCCTTGCGCAGTGAGTAGACGACAGCGGGAGCCCGGCATGGGCTTGCTCGCGACCCTGCGCGAGGGACTGCGCGTCGCCTTCGATTCCCTGAACGCGAACAAGGTACGGAGCGGTCTGACCATTCTGGGTGTGGCGATCGGCGTGCTGGTCGTCATGGCCATGGCGGCGGTCGTACAGGGAATGAACGACAGCTTCAGCGATGCGCTGTCGGCCGGTGGGATACAGACGTTCTACGTCTTCCACGCGCCGGTCGGCGGCGGGGGAATCAGCACCGGCCTGGAGGAGGAGGAGAACGAGTTCTTCAAGAACCCGCCCCTCGATCCCGCCTGGGCCGACGAGCTGAACGATCTGCCCGGTATCAAGCGAGTGAGCGCTCTCGCTGACCTGGGATCGGCCGGCTTCCACGCCACCGCCAACGGCGAGGATGTGAGGATCAGCCTGTACGCGGTGGGCGCGAGCTATCTGGAAATCGACGACGGGGACGTGGCGGACGGGCGCTGGTTCACCGAAGTCGAGGACGCCCGCCGCACGGCCGTGGCCGTCATCGACTCCCAGGTCGCGCTGGACCTGTTCGGCGGCGTCGACCCGATCGGAAAGCAGATCACCATCGGCCGGCCGGGCAATCGAAACGCGCAGTTCGAGGTGATCGGCATCTACCGCAAGCCTCCGAACGTGTTCGCGAATCTCGCGAGTCACTGGGTGTTCATTCCCTTCCCGGCCGCGGTGAAGAACCTGGACCTGTGGAGCCGGATGATCGCGTTCATGGTGCAGCCCGAGGAAGGCGTGCCGCTCGAACAGGCGATCGACGTCGTGCGCGGGTCGATGCGACAGATCCGCGGTCTCTCGCCGGGTGAGGAAGACAATTTCGAGATCATCACGCAGGACGAGTTCATCGAGCTGTGGGACAAGCTCACGGGCGTGCTGTTCGCCGTAATGGTCGCGCTCTCGGGCGTGGGTCTGATGGTGGGCGGTGTCGGCGTGATCGGTATCATGATGATCTCCGTGACCGAGCGCACGCGCGAAATCGGCCTTCGAAAGGCGATGGGGGCGAGGCGCCGCGACTTGCTCCTTCAGTTTCTGGTCGAGGCTGCGACTCTTACGGCTCTCGGCGGAGCGATCGGAATGGTGCTGGGTGGAATCGTAGTCGCGCTGGTCACGAGATTCACACCGATTCCCGCCTCCGTTCCGCTCTGGGCCGTCGTCGTCGCCCTCGCCGCTTCCATCTTCACGGGAGTCGGATTCGGCCTGTATCCGGCCGCTCGCGGCGCGACGCTGGATCCGGTGGACGCCCTCCGCTACGAATGAGTGCTCCGCCCGACTCCTGAACGACAGAGAGGACCGATGGCCGAACCTCCGCTCGATCTGCTGGCGATCGTTCCGCATCCCGACGACGCCGAACTCCTTTGCGGCGGCACTCTCGCGAAGTCCGCGGGGCGGGAAAGGCGGACCGGGATACTGGATCTCACGCGGGGGGAAACGGGGACGAAGGGGACGCCGGAGATCAGGGCTTCCGAGGCGGCGGCGGCGGCGAGAGTGCTGGGCGTCGCCGTCCGGGAAAACGCCGGCCTGCCCGACGCCGGCCTGCTCAACACGAACGCGACACGCGCCCGGCTCGCGACGGCAATCCGGCGCCTCCGTCCCCGGGTCGTGATCCTGCCCTTCCTCACCGGGCGCCACCCCGATCACCGGGTCGCGGCGGAGCTGGGACGGGACGCCTGCTTTCTGTCCGGTCTGGCGAACTACGGAGACGAGGACCTCCGGCGGCTGGCCCCACACCGGCCGGTCAAGGTCGTCCACGCCCTCGCATTCCGGGAGGATCCCGTCAAACCGACCTTCGTCGTCGGGCTGAGCGAAGAGGAATTCGGCCGGAAGCTCGAAGCCATCCGTTGTTACGCGTCACAGTTCGAGGGCGCCACGAAAGCGGGAGAGCTTTTCCCTACCGGCCAGCCCCTGCTGGATCTGGTCGCATCTCAGGGCAGGCACTACGGCTCGCTCGTGCGGCAACCGTATGGAGAGCCGTTCTGGACGCCGGAGACGCTCGAGGTCGATGACGTGTCGACGCTCGGGGTGGTCTCACTCTAGATCCGGTGCGAGCACCTGCGTCCGGCGGAACGGAGCCGGGCACGAACCGATATCAGGCCGACGTAATCGTGATCGGTGCCGGAATCGCGGGAATCTCGGCCACGCTGGAGCTGCTCGAGCGCGGTCGCCGGGTGCTGCTCCTCGACCGCGATCACGAATCGGCGCTCGGAGGGCTCGCCCGGGAGAGTTTCGGGGGCTTCTGGTTCGCCGACACGCCGATACAGCGGAAACGGAAGATCAGAGACAGCGCGGAACGAGGATGGAGAGACTGGCTCTCCTACGCCGAGTTCGAAGACGGGGACGTGTGGCCGAAGGCCTGGGCGGAGGCCTACGTGCACAGGGCGAACCCGGAGGTTTTCGCCTGGCTCCTCGGCCTCGGAATCGAGTTCATGCCGGTTCCGCTCTGGGTCGAGCGTGGGCGCCGGGTACCGGGAAACTCGGTGCCCCGCTGGCACGTCGTCTGGGGCACAGGCAGTGAGCTCTCCGATGTCCTGAACCGACACCTTCTCTCGCATCCGCGGCGCGACCTCCTCGAGCTGCGGTTCGAACACCGGGTGGAACAGCTTCTCACGACCGGCTCCCGTGTGACAGGCTGCCGGGGAGCGACGGAGAACGACGGACGGGAGTTCGAAGCGGCAGCCGAAGGCGTGATCGTGGCGGCGGGAGGCATCAACGGAGACCTCGACCGAGTCCGACGACACTGGCCGGGGGACTGGGGGACCCCGCCGGAACCTCTTCTCAACGGGGCGCATCGCTACGCGGATGGGCTCCTGCACGACGCGGCGGAGAGGATCGGCGGTCGGGTGACTCACCTCGACTGGCAGTGGAACTACGCGGCCGGCGTGCATCACTGGAAGCCCAGGATGCCGGCGCACGGACTCTCGCTTGTCCCGCCGAAGTCCGCCCTGTGGCTGAACTGGCGAGGAGACCGTATCGGCCCGCCACCGCTCGTATCCGGGTATGACACGCACGAGCTCGTAGCCCGGATCTGCGCAGAGAACCGGCCCTATTCCTGGCAACTGTTGAACCGCAGGATCGCGCTCAAGGAGCTGGCGATATCGGGCAGCGAGTTCAATCCGGCGTTCCGTGAAAAGAAGAGGGCCCGCGTGCTCCGAGACATCCTGCTCGGCAACCGCTGGCTCTACGAGGAGGTCACGACTCACTGTCGGGATGTCGTCGTCGCCCGTTCCTTGTCGGAACTCGTCGCGAAAATGAACGAACTGGCGGGCGATGGCTCGGTCGAGCTGCGCCGGGTCGCCGACGCGGCCCGAGCCTACGACGATCGGATCGACATCGGCCCCCGGCTCGAAGACGACCAGCTCCGTCGTATCGCACAGGCCCGACGATGGATCGGAGATCGGCTGCGAACGTGCGACGCGCAGAAGATCCTCGATCCGAACGCCGGTCCTCTCGTCGCGATACGGGAATTCATCATCAGTCGGAAATCGATGGGAGGTCTCCAGACCGATCTCTCGTGCCGCGTGCTGGGAGCGGGTGGCGAGCCCATCGAAGGGCTGTACGCTGCGGGCGAGGCGGCCGGGTTCGGCGGAGGTGGCATGAACGGAAAGCGCGGCCTGGAAGGGACATTTCTCGGAGGTTGCGTGTTCGGGGGACGAATCGCAGGCCGCGAGGCGTGAGATGGGACCGTGCGCTGGTCCGCCGGCAGGCCCATCTTGCCATCACTCATGATGAACGCGAGCGGAATCTACCTGGATCATGCCGCCACCTCTCCGCTGCGCCCCGAGGCGCGCGGGGTGTGGGCGGCTCACGTCGAGAGCGCGGATTACAATCCGGCATCCCTGCATCGATTCGGCCGGTCCGCGCACGATCTGCTCGAACGATCGCGCGAGTCTATCGCTGGACTGCTGGACCTGGATCGGCCGCGAGAGCTGTTGTTCACGGGTGGCGGAACGGCCTCCGACAACCTGGCCCTGCTCGGATTCACGAGAACCCATGCGGGCGAGCGCCCGGTACTCGTGGTGTCGTCGATTGAGCACAAGGCGGTGCTCGCGGCCGCGCGGCGGGCCGAAGTCGAAGAGGCTGAACTGATCCTGCTCCCCGTCGACGACCATGGAGTCGTGGACCCGGCAGCACTCGAGGCCGCTCTGCGAACCGCGCGGGGCCGACCTTGCCTCGTGTCCGTCATGTGGGCCAACAACGAGGTAGGCAGCGTGCAGCCCATCGCCGAGCTCTGCCGGATCGCCCACGCGTCGGGGGCCCGGTTTCACACCGATGCCGTACAGGCATTCGGAAAGCTGCCTCTGTCTCTGACCGAGATTCGCGCGGACCTGCTGACGATCACGGCTCACAAGATCGGGGGACCGGTGGGCATCGGCGCACTCGTCGTCCGCGGGGATCTGGGCCTGGAGCCCCTGGTGTACGGTGGGTCTCAGGAGCGCGGGTTGTGGTCCGGAACCCAGAATCCTCTGGGCGCTGCCGCCTTCGCCGCGGCGGCGGAAGCGGCGGTGCGCGAAATCCCGGAGTCGGTTCCCCGCTGGACGGAGATTCGGAACACGCTCGAGTCGGATCTATGCGCCGGAATCGAAGGACTCGTCGTCCACGCGGGCTCGGCTCGCGCCCGGCTGCCACAGCTCCTGAGCGTCGGCATTCCGGGAGCCGATCCGGCGACTCTTCTCATGGTCCTGGATCTCGCCGGAATCGCCGTCTCCAGCGGGTCCGCCTGCAGCAGTGGCAGCCAGACCGGCTCCCACGTGCTCGCAGCGATGGGGATCGACCCGGTGTCCGAGTATGCCGTCCTCCGGTTCAGCTTCGGTCCGTTCACCACGGAGGAAGAGGTGAGCCGGGCCGGGCAGGCCGCCATCCGGGCTGCCGCGCAGGCGCGCGCCGTATTCGCCGGCTGAGATCCTTGAGCCGCCTGCGTTCGTCTCGTTCCGCCGGTGAGAACCATACCGTTCTCTGCGCCATGTCCGGCGGCGTCGACTCCAGCGTATCGGCCGCGATGCTGGTGCGCTCCGGCTGGACCGTGATCGGTGCGACCGTAAAGACCTTCTGCTACGGCGACGTTCCTGCCGGGGCGCGCGTCTGCTGCGGGCTGGAAGGGATCTCCGACGCGAAGGCCGTATCGGCCCGCCTCGGTATCCCGCACCAGGTGTTCGATCTCGAAGAAGCGTTCACGCGGGACGTCATCGACGACTTCGTGTCCGAGTACGCCGCCGGTCGAACGCCGATTCCCTGCGTTCGCTGCAACAGCTTCACGAAGTTCCGCGACCTCGTTCGGCGCGCCGATGCACTCCGCTGCGAATACGTGGCCACGGGCCATTACGCGCGTGTGGTTCCTGCACCGGACGGATCGGTCCGACTCGCCCGTGCGGAGGACGAACGCAAAGACCAGACGTACTTTCTCTGGGGCATCGAGCGCTCGGTGCTCGAGAGGTTGTTGCTTCCGGTGGGCGAAATGCGGAAGCCCGAGGTTCGGGCCAGGGCACGGGAGCTCGGCCTGGTCACCGCCGAGAAGCCGGAGTCTTTCGAGATCTGCTTCGTGCCGGACGGCGACTACGTCGGGGTGCTCCGAAGACGGCTCCCGATCGCTCACCCGGCTCTCTCGGAGGGGGCGTTCGTGCTCGAGGACGGATCCGAGGTCGGTCGCCACGAAGGGTACGCGGCATTCACCGTCGGACAGCGGAAGGGCCTTCCCGGGGGATTTCCCGAGCCCATGTTCGTCTCCGAGATCCGTCCGGAGTCGCAAGAGGTCGTGATCGGTCCCCGTTCGTCGCTGGCGAGCTCGCGTCTGGCAGCCCACGCGGCCAATTGGCTCGCCCCGATTCCGCCCGCGGGCAGCGAAGTGGCCGTCCGAATCCGGCACCTGGCTCCATAAAAACAACAGAATCAATATCACTAAAGCGGCCGCGCCGTAAAAAATGA
>JARRPA010000026.1:0-10692 GCA_037383305.1 Gemmatimonadota bacterium
TCCTCCGTGATCGCGCGCACGACGGGGTCGGTGACCGTGTAGTCCTGGGCCATCGAGGGTCGGGCGGCGAACGCCGGCACGAGAAACGTCACGGCGGTCAGGACTGCTGTGCGCAAACGCTGCATCTGGAATTCTCCGGTTTCATGTTCGATCCCGAATCTCTCCCGCGGCCGTGCGCCGCGCGACCCCGGGGCGGATCGCAGATCGTCATTGCAGTGCGGTTCGGATCATCCGTAAGGGTTCGGCATCTGGTCCGGACGGGCGGGACAGGACAGATTTCCTCATGTTGATCCGCATCGACTGCCGAGCGGTCGCACGGGAGGTCATTCGGATGCTGCAGGGAGCGGAAGACCGCCACGGGTATCGCGTCCGGTGTTTTCAGGGCCGGTGGCTCCGAGCCGCTGCGCGCATCGCCGTCGTCACCGGTATGACGGGTTGCGGGGGTGGAACGCCGGCCGCTGCCGACCTGCAATTCGAGGAAGCGCGTGTGCGACCCGCGGCAGTCTCCGGGAAGGACGCCGGGACCGCGAACAGCGCGGCGTATCTGCTCATCCGAAACGTGGGAACGGCGAGCGATCGGCTGACCGGAGCCGAGTTCGGCGGGGCGCGCCGGGTGGAAATTCACGAAACTCGAATCGGCGATGACGGACTCGCCATGATGCGGCCCGTCGAGTCCCTGCCGATTCCCGCGGGAGCCGAGGGCCGATTGGAGCCCGGAGGAGTGCACCTGAGGCTCCTCGGACTCGAGCGATCACTCGTAGCGGGCGAAAAAGTGCAGCTTTCCCTGACTTTCCAGAACACCGGCGTGCGGCGCCTGATCGCGGACATTCGTTGAGAGACCTTGGAGCCGGATCCGTTGCGCCGTCCTCGGGCCGCGTCCGGGGGGAGATGATCGAGCTCCGTGATCTCGTGTTCAGCTATCCCGACTCGGAGTTCGGCCTGTCCATCGCCGCTCTGGAGATCGCTTCCGGAACCACGGTCGCTTTCATCGGCCCCAGCGGGTCGGGTAAGACCACCCTCCTGAACCTGATCGCCGGCATTCTGAGTCCCGACACGGGCTCCGTGCGGACGAACGGAACCCTCCTGACGGAACTTCCGGATCGGGCGCGAAGGGCCATTCGAATCCGGGATATCGGGCTGGTCTTCCAGGAGTTCGAGCTCCTGGAATATCTCAGCGTGCTCGACAACATCCTCCTGCCATACCGGATTCACCCGACCCTGAAACTGGAACCGGATGTGGAACGGAGGGCGAGATCGCTCGCCGCGCGCGTGGGGATCGAGGACAAGCTGCGCCGACGGCCTGGCCAGCTCTCGCAGGGCGAGCGCCAGCGCGTCGCGGTGTGCCGCGCCGTGATCACCGATCCCCCTCTGTTGCTGACGGACGAGCCGACCGGAAATCTGGATCCGCAGAATCGGGAGACCGTGCTCGACATTCTGTTCGACTACGTTCGAGATGCCGGCACGACACTCGTGTCGGTTACCCATGACCACGAGATTCTCGACCGGTTCGAGGAAGTCATCGACTTTCGCTCCTTTCACAGCTTCGGGACGATGTACGGGTCCGGGGATCGACCGGCGCGATGACGGGGCCGCTCTACCTGGCGTGGCGGTATCTCGCGTTCCACCGGTGGAAGACCGCAGTCCTCGTCACGGCGCTGACCCTGATCTTTTTCATACCCATCGGATTGCGCGTCCTGGTCAGTCAGAGCTCGGAACAGCTCACCGCCCGGGCCCACGCGACGCCACTGCTGGTCGGCGCGCCGGGAAGTCCGACCGAACTCGTGCTGAATTCTCTCTATTTCGGCTCCGATGTGCCCACACCGATCTCCTACGCCGAGGCGGACGCCGTGGCCTCCACGGGTCTGGCGACACCGATTCCTCTGCACGTCCGGTTCCGCGTGCGAGACCGGCCGATCGTGGGCACGACGCTCGAATACTTCGATTTTCGCGATCTGCGGATCTCCGAGGGCCGCCTGCCTGCGACTCTCGGTGAGGCGGCGCTGGGCGCGGCGGCGGCCCGTGTCCTGGGAGCCGGCGTCGGGGATTACGTCATTTCATCCCCGGAGAGTGTCTTCGACATCGCCGGCGTGTATCCGCTGCGCATGAAAGTTTCGGGGGTCCTGGCGCCCTCCGACTCTCCGGATGACCAGGCGGTATTCGTGGACATCAAGACCGCCTGGGTGATCGAAGGACTGGGACACGGTCACCAGGACCTCAGTCGCCCGGAGGCCGCCGCCGGCGTGCTGAGCCGGGAAGGAAACGTCGTCATCGGAAACGCCTCGGTGTTGCAGTACAACGAGATCACGCCGGACAACATCGACAGCTTCCATTTTCACGGCGATCCGGGCGCCTTTCCGGCCACGGCGATCATCGCGATTCCTGACGACGAGAAGGCATCGGCTCTGCTGCAGGGTCGCTACCAGGAAGACGCCTCCGTGCAGATCGTGCGTCCCGATGACGTGATGTCCGACCTGCTCGGTACCGTGTTCACCGTAGAGCGCTACGTTCTGGCGGGTGCCGTGATCGTGGGGCTGGCGACGCTGGCGACGGCCCTGCTCGTGTTCCTGCTCTCCTTGCGACAGAGACGAGGGGAGCGGGAAACTCTGAGCCGAATCGGAGGCTCGCCGGGCTCGATCCGCTTTCTGATGGGGTCCGAAATTCTCTTCGTCCTGGCAATCTCGACTGGCATCGCCGTCCTGTTGACACTGCTGGCGAGCCGATACGGATCGATCGCGGCCCGAATGATCGCCGGTCTTTAGATCGAGAGACGGGCCGAAGAGCCGTTCCTGACTTGAGGGGGGCGAGCGATGAGTTCGAAGAAGTTGATGAAGGCGAGGATCCTCCTGCTCGGTCCGGCGCTGTTCCTGGGGCTTTCCGCTTGTTCCGGCGACGGGGGGGATCCGGCCCCGGGCGCCGAAGGTAGAGCTTCCTCGGAGGTCGCGGGGGAAGGCGCGGCCGGATCGCCGCCGCTTCTCGTGTACGCAGTGAACTACCCGCTCGCCTGGTTCGCGGACCAGATCGGAGGCGCCGACGTGGAGGTTCGGCTTCCGGTTCCGAAGGACGAAGATCCGGCGTACTGGAATCCATCACCCGAGGAGATCTCGGAGATTCAGAGGGCGGACCTGATTCTCCTGAACGGGGCGGGATATGCGGGGTGGACGGACCGCGCCGCCCTGCCGCCGTCCCGGCTCGTGAACACGACGCGGGAGGTGGCGGATCGCTATATTCGATCGGAGGAAACGGTAACCCATGCCCATGGGCCGGAGGGAGAGCACGAGCACGGAACACTGTCGTTCACGACGTGGCTGGATCCGACCCTGGCCATCGCACAGGCACGGGCGATCCGGGACGGATTGAGCCGGGAGCGGCCAGCCGACTCGGCCGCCTTCGATTCGGCGTTCAGTAAGCTCCAGGCGGAGCTCCTGGCGCTGGATTCCGCACTCGAGCGGGCCGCGCGGTCGCTCGATGGAACCCCGATACTGGGTTCACACCCGGTCTACCAGTACCTGGCCGCCCGTTACGACCTCGATCTCAGAAGCGTCCATTTCGAGCCCGACGAAATGCCGGATGCGGCCGGGTGGAGGGCGCTCGAGCGACTGCAGAGCGAGCGCGCATCGACTCTGATGCTCTGGGAGGCCGAGCCCCTGCCCGAAGTGCGGCGGCGCCTGGAAAGGGAGTACGGCATTCGCACCGTGGTGTTCTCCCCTTGCGCAAATGCCCCCGATGTTGACGATTATATGCATATCATGCGCCAGAATGCGCAGCGCCTTTCCGCGATCGCCGAGTGACTGCCGGCGACCGTGACCCAACCCCTGGTAAGGAGGCCTCATGCTCGATCTCCTCACGCGGCGATGGTGGTGGATTCTCGTACGCGGTATCGCCGCGATCCTGTTCGGAATCGCATGCTTCGTATGGCCGGGACTGGCGCTCTGGTCCCTCGTAATCCTCTTCGCCGCCTACGCGATCGTCGATGGCGCCGCCATGATCGTGTTCGGGCGGAAGCTGGGCAGCTGGTTCTGGTATGCGCTCGCCGGCCTCGTGAGCATGGCGGCCGGCGTGATCGCGATCGCATGGCCGGGGATCTCGGCCATGGCGCTGCTGTGGGTGATCGCTGCCTGGGCGATCCTCAGCGGTATCTTCCAGATCCTGGCCGGGTGGGACATTCGCAAGGAAGTCGAAGGCGAATGGGTCCTGTTCGTTGGGGGCGTTCTGGCGATACTCTTCGGCCTGATGCTCTTCTTCCGGCCGGGCGCGGGCGCGCTGAGCGTCGTATGGCTGATCGGCACCTTCATGATTCTCTTCGGCATCCTGCAGATCATCCTGTCCTTCAAGCTGAAGGGACTGCAGGGTCGGGTGAAGGACGTGAGGGAAGCCGTGGACGAGAGGATCAATCCGTAACGGGTGCCCTTTTCGGGGATGCAGCACGGGGCGGGCTCGCGATCGGCGGCCCGCCCCGCTTGCATCAACGGAACTTGTTCCGCAGGTGCAGGAATCCCAGCACCGGGTCCGCGACGGTGGACGGGAGAAGGACTTCGTGGGCCCGGAGCATCAGATTCTCGACGAAGTCCAGCGCGTCCCGCAGCGAGACGACATAATGAGTCTCTGTCTTCCGGCTCGTGCCGACGCCGAAGGCAACGAGACGCACCTGGCGGGCCGGACGACTTTCCTCGAGATGGACGACCGCCCGCTCCGACAGCGCTTTCGCGGTCGGGTCGAGCTCACGGTCGGTGCAGATTCCGATCCGCTCGAGGCCCATGCGGAGAGCCCCCGGCGACCGGATGGCGCGGTTCAGCTGCGCCCGTCCCTCCTTGACCTCCCCGATGATCACGTCGATGGCGCCCTGCGGGACATCGAGCAGGTCGTGCGTCTCAATCGGCCTGAGGATGCGCCCTTCGGCGTCCGGCGCTCCCATTTTCACGTCAGGCCAACGGACGGCGATGATGTCCAGGTCCGTCAGGGTGCGGTAGCCGCCAGCTTCATCGGGCAGGACGAGCGGGACTTCGTCCAGGACCAGGTACCCGTTGGCCCGTAGATAGGCTTCCACGAGCGCGGCGCCGGAATTCATCTCATTCCATCCTCTCGCGGTCGTCCAGCCTCAGGTCGCATCAGACCCGCCCCGGCCGGTGATGCAGGAGCTGCTCCCAGGTTCCGCCGCTGACGATGTCGCGAATGTTCGGATCCGAGAGAAAATTGTGCGGAAATCCGAGGTCGACCCGGCTGACCTCCTCCAGTCGGCCGAGCTGATCCGAATCCAGCTCGACATCGAGGGCACCGAGATTGTCGCGCAGCTGGCTCAGGTTGCGCGCTCCCACCAACGGAACGACGACGCCCTCCTGCTGGCGGACCCACGAGATGGCCACCTGCGATGGCGTGCAACCGATCTCCTCGGACACGGACACCACGGCCTCGGCGATCTCCAGATTTCGTTCACGACGAGCCGCCCCTTCCTTCGCGCGGCCTTCTTCGGGCCGTTGACCGCGACTGTACTTTCCGGTCAGCACGCCCGCGCCCAGAACGCTCCAGGGGGTCACGCCGAGATCCAGCGCCCGCGCCATGGGCAGCAGATCGGCTTCCGCCGTCCGATCGATGAGCGAGTAACGGATCTGAAGACCGACGAAGGGCGACCAGCCACGAAAATCCGCGATCGTGTTGGCGCGTGAGACGACCCAGGCCGGCGTGTCGGAAATCCCTGCGTACAGCACCTTCCCCGTTGAGACGAGATCGTCGAGGCCGCGCATCACCTCTTCGATCCGCGTGGTGAAGTCCCAGGCATGCACCCAGTAGAGGTCGATGTGATCGGTTCCGAGGCGCTTCAGACTCGCCTCGCAGGCCTGCATCATGTTCTTCCGGTGATTGCCGCTGAAGTTCGGATCCTCGCGGCGCGTCCAGAGCGTGTACTTCGTGGCGACGACCCAGTGATCCCGGTCGGAGGCAATGAACTCTCCGACGAACCGCTCGCTGGTGCCTTCGGTGTACCGGTTCGCGGTGTCCAGGAAGTTCCCGCCCGCCTCCGCGAAGGCATCGAACATCCGACGCGATTCCCGCATCGAGGCTCCCCAGCCCCACTCATCGCCGAACGTCATGGTGCCCAGCGCCAGCTCGGACACCCTCAGGCCACTTCGGCCCAACAGGCGGTATTTCATGGTCCGGACCCTGCCTCTCCCTGTATGATGTGACGTGCGCGGGAACGCCGGTCGATCGTCGATCCCGCAGCGTGCATCGTATGGATCACAGGTTTCACGGCCAAGTGTGCCTCAGGCTGCAGCCCGACGGGGAGCTCGATTGGTGGACCGAGAACTCGCGACCGAACTCGCACGACGCCTCATCGCGAGGCAGAATGCGGACGGAGGATGGCCGGCCGTCGGGTCGGGGGCATCGGCGACAGAACCGACCGCGTGGGCATTCCGGGCGCTCACGGCGACGTCAGGGACCTTGGATGCGGAGGTTCCCGACAACGTCCTGCCGCTGGCGAGGGAGTGGCTCATCGGGCGCCAGAAGCCGACGGGGGCCTGGCCGGTGTCGGATCTGGTGCCCGAGAGCGGCTACAGCACGGCGGTCGCCGCTCTTTCGCTGGTGGCGACGGGTGACCGGGAGCTGATCGGCAGATCTGAAATTGCGGGCCGCTGGCTGCTGGCTAACCCGGGCAGGAAGGTCTCCTGGCGCACGCGACTGTGGCTACGCTGGCATTCCGATCAGAATCCGCTCGAGATCGACCTGGGCCTTCGTGGCTGGCCGTGGCTGGAGGGAATGTGGGGCTGGGTCGAACCGACGGCGCTCGCTCTGCTCCTTTTCCGAGCCCTGCGCGGGAGGATCGAACAGGGTACGCTCGACGCTGCGATCGCGGACGGAGAAGCGCTGCTCAGAGACCGCACCTGCCCCGGCGGCGGATGGAACCACGGGTTGGGCCGCTCGCATGACGAGGATCTCTGGCCGTACCCCGATACGACCGCCTTTGCGCTCCTCGCTCTGCGTCCGGTCGGTCCGGAAACGGCGGTCACGCAAGGACGTCAGGCGCTCGATCGGATGCTGACCGAACCGGTCTCCCGCCTCGCGACCGCACTCGGCATCCTGGTGGCCGAGGAGGCCGGCTCCGATGCGGGACTCCTCCGGGCGCGCCTCGCGCAGCAATGGCGCGACGGATTCCTGGAGCCGACGACCCGCGCGATGGCGATCTCCCTGCATGCGTGCGCCGGTGTGCGGCTCGTTGAACCGGACGAGATGGCGGAGGATTCGGAGGAGAGCTCCGATGACTGATCGGCGCGAATTCGTTCGGGTGACGGGAGGGGCTGCGCTCGCGTTGGGCGCGGCGGGCTGTCGGTCCGATGAAACGGTCACGAGTCCCTGGCATGCCGAGGCGTTTACGAAGCGGGAGCGCTCGGAGATGGTCGTGCTCTCGGCGGACCGCTATGACGGGACCCTTCCGGACCTGATCAGGAGGGGCTTGAGCGAGTTTCCGGAGCTTCGGATACGGGGCCGGCGGGTGCTTCTGAAGCCCAACCTGGTGGAAGTGGACGCGGCTGGCGTCATCAATACGCACCCGCGGGTCGTACATGCGGCGATCGAGGCGTTCCGTCGAGCGGGAGCCGCGGAAGTCGTGGTCGGAGAAGGACCGGGGCATAGACGCGACACGGAATACCTGTTGCTCGAGACCGAGCTGGGCCCCGTACTGCGGGACACGGGCGCGCGCTTCGTGGATCTCAATCTGGACGATGTCACGCAGGTACCGCTGCTCGGCCGCTTTGGTTCACTCGGGTCGCTGTATCTGCCGAATACCCTGCTCGCCGCGGAACTCGTCGTATCGATGCCCAAGCTCAAGACTCATCACTGGGCCGGCGTCACCCTGTCGATGAAGAACATGTTCGGCGTCGTCCCGGGCAGCGTGTACGGCTGGCCGAAGAATGCTCTGCACCTGGCCGGGATCGGGAACAGCATCCTCGACATCAATGCAACCCTGTCGCAACGTGATCGCTTCGCGATCGTCGACGGAATCGTGGGTATGGACGGCAACGGACCGATCCAGGGTGAGCCGCGGCCCGCAGGCGTGATCGTGATGGGAAGGGATCCGGTCGCCGTCGACGCCACCTGCTGCCGGCTGATGCGGATCGCTCCCGAGAAGGTCGATTACCTTCAAAGTGCGTCAGCGTTTCTCGGAAACCTCTCTGCGGACCGGATCGATCAGCGTGCGGAGTCCTTGCGCGGCCTGCAGACCGATTTCCGCGTCATCGAGCCGTTCGCTTCGCTGAAGGCCTCGACGGACCCGGACTCCGGCTGAATCCCCGCAGCACCCCGGCGGTCAGCACGCCCAGCGCCGCCATCTGGACGATGTGAAAGAGGCCGTTGTGGTCGAACGGAACGCCGGAGATGGAGAGATGGGCCGGGCTCTGTTGTATCGCCGCCGCCCCCAGGTTCAGTCCCACGCCCAGCGTCATGAGTCCCGCTCCGGGAACGCGCCTTCGAATCGTCGCATCCGCGAAGAAGCCGAGGGCGGCCAGCATCGCGAGTGCCTCGTAGGCGACGAACACCAGGAAGGAGCCCGATCCGACACGCGTTATCAGGAAGAATCCGAATCCGATCCCGACCATCCACGGAAGCGCGCGGCGCGCGGCGGCTTCCCCGAGGTCGTCCCGAATCGCGGCAACCAGGAAGAGCGCAACGACCAGACCCAGGAAAAGGTAGAGGGGCAGCCAGAGAAGATCAGTGGTGCGCTCTGACAGTTCGAAGCCGTGCGCGACCGCGCCCAACAACGAAGCCGCGGCGAGCAGCCCCAGAAGCCAGGACCAGAGGTCCGCTTTCCATGGATCGGTTCTTCGCCGCCTCCGGATCGCCGCAAGGGCGACGATCGCCAGGATCGCGAGAACGGCGTCGGTGGCCGCGGTCGTGAGCTCGGTAGGTTCGGGATTCCAGTTCATTCGTTCCTGAGCCGGCGGGGAACGTGCCGTGTCCGCCGAAAGATACACGGCAGGGTTCGGGGAGGCCCCCCGTGGGTAGGCGGGCCGGAACGAACCCACTACTTTGGCTTCGATTCGATCCGTGTTGCGAACCGTCGCATGCGCCAACTCCCAACCACTCGTCGTGGAGGACCAGTATGCCCCGAGCCATCAACCGCCGTCTGTTTCTCGGTCGCACGGCCGGGGTCGGAGCCGGAGCCCTGTTCGCCCGGGCCGTCGGACTCGATGCGCGTGTGCCCCGGGGCGGAATCGGTCAGGTGCCGATCCTGGTGACGAGCCATACCAACGAGACCGGGCAGAGAGCGGCGCAGCAGGCGTGGGAGCTGCTCTCCGCAGGCGGATCCGCCCTGGATGCCGTCGAACGCGCCGCGAACGTCATCGAGGTCGACCCGGAGGATACCTCCGTCGGCTACGGTGGACTGCCCAACGAGGATGGCGTGGTGCAGCTGGATGCCTCGGTCATGGACGGAGCGACATACAACGCGGGTGCCGTCGCTTCGCTCGAGGGGATCAAGAACCCCTCTTCGGTGGCCCGCCTCGTGATGGAACGCACCGATCACGTCCTGATGGTCGGGCGAGGCGCCCTCGAGCTGGCGAAGTCCTTCGGGTTCGAGGAAGAAGACCTGATGACCGAGAGATCCAGGGCGCGTTGGCTGGAGTGGCGGGAGAACCGATCGGCCGACGACGACTGGGGTCCGCCGGACCACTTGAGAGACCGAGCGGAGGCCGGGATCGGCGGCGACCCGACCTTCCACTACGGGACCGTCAACGTGCTCGCGGTGGACGCGGCCGGAGACGTTGCGGGGATCACGACGACGAGCGGGCTGAGCTGGAAGATCGATGGCCGCGTGGGGGATTCGCCGATCATCGGCGCCGGACTCTACGTGGACAACGACGTGGGCGCCGCGGGCGCGACCGGCCGCGGCGAGGATGTGATCAAGTCCTGCGCTTCGTACTTCATGGTCGAGCGAATGCGGGCCGGCCGCACCCCCCAGCAGGCCTGCGAGGATGCGCTGGAGATGATTCGCAGGCGCTATGCGAACGTGAATCCGGATTTCATGCCGGGTGAGAAATTCGTCGCCCTCGGTCGAAACGGAGATTACGGGTGCGCATGGAGCTACGACGGCCGCGGGCTTCCCCGGCTGACCGCGCGCGACAGCGGAGGCCTCGTCGTTTACGAAGGCGTGCAGTTCGGCGGCTGACCATCGGGTTCTGAGACCATGCGTATCGGAGTGATCGGAACCGGCAGCGTCGGCCGGGCGCTGGGATTGCGTCGCGCGGATCCAACGGGATCGGTGAATTGAGGATCTCGACCCCCGGCATTCTCCGGGCCGCGAAGCAGATCTCGGGCTTTCTGTTCCTGGTTGTCGGCGTCCTGCTGCTGCTCTTCACCGGAGCCTTCGACACTGAACTGATCTGGAGTCTCATCTGTCTGGCGAGCTTCGCCGCCGGACTGTTGCTGTTGCCACTTCCGCGTGTAATGGCCGCCAACTGGTTTCTCTACGTGACAGGTTTCCTGCTCTTCATCAAGCTGCGCCTGTACGCGGACGATCTCTCTGTGCTTCCCGTCCAGTTCGACTACGTCATCCGCGCCGACACTCTTCTGTTCGGTGGAACGCTCCCAACGCTCGCCCTGCAGGATCGCTTCTACGAGATCGGGAATCCGACGTGGGGAATCAAGGCTCTCGCAGGCGTATATCTGACCTACGTATTCGTACCGCACCTCCTGGCGTTGTGCATCGCC
>JARRPA010000027.1:0-11872 GCA_037383305.1 Gemmatimonadota bacterium
GTCGAGGCATCGCACCACTGAATATAGAAAACACTTTATGTGTAAGAACTAACTACTTATTAATAATCAATATAGAAATCGTATGTCAGTACGGGATCGAATCCTGCAGCCCGTCCACTCGATCCGGCGACGCCAACTCGGAGGGCACGCTGCACACGACCGTCGAGCGACTGAACTTCATCGACGTGGCACGGAGCTGGGCCGTCGGCCTGGCTCTGTTCGCGCACGGTGTCTCGACCTTCGGAGGGATGGCGTCGCTCGGGTCCACCTCGCCCTTCGTGCAGCTTCTCGTACGCACCGCCACGCCGACCTTCGTTTTCATGTTCGGTATCATGCTGGAGCTGGTGTACGCGCGTCGGGCCCGCGACAGGGGAATGGGGGTGGTCTCCCGGAGACTCCTGCTCCGCAGCGCTCCGGCTGAATCTGATGGGCGGGTGCGGCAGCTCGTGTTGCGGGCTTACGCCATTTCAGCCGGCTCGTGGGGCTCACGCGGGCGCGGTTCGAGTCCCCAGTCTTCGGTCCTCTCGTACCCGAGCAGGGTCACGAGATCTCCATGCCTCTCCTTGAAAGCCGCCATGACCTCGTCGTCGAAGTGGTTCCGCCAATCACCCGGCGTTCCCTTCCGATAGTGGCTTTTCACGTCTTCGTTGCCGGCCGTTCGTCCACCGGCGAGCTTGTCGAAGCGGTGCTCGTAGACGATGCCGAGCAGCGGCTCAGCGGGGAAGCGTCGGATCGGACGGTGCAGACCGCTCAGTCCCGGCACACGTTCTGCTGCCACGTTCCGCGCGACATGGCGCCAGTGTCTCGCTCTCGCTGCCTTGTCGAAGTCCGACGAATCGAGAACGCCGAGAAATCGGAAGATCTCCAGGAATCCGTCGTACGGTGCGCGCGTGAGCTCCTCCTGCCGAAGCTCCAGGGTATCCGGCCGGCCGTAGTCCCACTCACGCATCGCATTGTAGGCGAAGTCCAGAAACTCGACCTCGAGTATGAGACCCTCCGTCTTCGACGAGGACTTGAGCCGTTCCCGATGCGGTATCAGCTCCGGCCAGGCTTTCGTGGGGTGACTGTGGAGATGCGAGAAATAGGCGGACACCAGAAGATCCCGGGGATCGCGGACTACGTGAAACGCCCGGAATGGCGGAAGTCCGCTAATATGAGTAGTCTCCGCGTTGACGTAGGAGATCAGTTGCGTACCGTTCTTGCGAACGTAGCCGGCGAGATCGCCATCGAAATTGGTCTCGTCGTAAAGGTAGGCGTGCTCCAGACCCGCGTGCCGCCCGAAGTCGCCGAGGATCCTGTGAATCCAGGTCGACGCGCATTTGTGGTGGCCGAAGAACGCCAGCAAGGGGAAATCCGTTTGCATCAGGCCTCCTGGAGGTCCTCTCGATCGTCACGCCTGTTCGGAGCGGTGTGTCCCGCCCGTGGACCGCTGACACGGGTCTGCACCCATCGAATAGAGCAGAATCCGTTCCGCGGGACCAGGACCGTGCCGCCGAGTCCGCGCGGGTCGAGCTGAATGCTCCCGGATCGCGAAGCAGTTCAGATCCGAACACCTCCGGATCTGCTGGCCGTTTCGGCCCTGCCGGTGCTGCCCGTCACGGACGGCGCGACGCTGCGCATCGCCGAGATCATCAAGGGCATCTCGCCACGTTACCACATTCGGCTGGTGGCCCCGCCGCCGCGCGCCGCGGATGCAGATTATTCGAACATCGGAGTCGCCGAGTCGATACCCGTGGAGCTGGAGGGGCGCTGGACCTACCTGCCGAATCAGTACACGGTAGAGCCGCTGGTCGAAGCTGTCCGGTCGGAGATCGGGCGACGCAGGCCCTCTGCGCTGCTCCTCTGGCCGGGGACGGAGTTCCTCGCGGCCGAGCTGGACCACCCGCCGCCTGTCGTCATCGACCGCATCGATTGCGAGACGCTTCTGGCCTGGAGGCGATTGAAGAGGTCTCGAACGCCGCGCGGAATTCTCGCCGCCTTGAGTCACCTGCGCGTTTTCTACCAGTACGAGAAAGCCGTGACCCGCGATCCGTCGGCCGTAATGGTGGTGGGGGAGGCCGATGCCCGGTGCCTCGCCCGCGTCTCGGGCAGTCCGAACGTGCACGTGGTTCCGAACGGTGTGGAAACGGGGCGCGAGCCGGATCCCGATCGACTGAGCGAACTCCCGACGGTCGCCTTCACGGGCGTCATGAGCTACCCGCCGAATATCGACGCTGCAACCTATTTCGCCACGACGATCTGGCCGCGGGTCCGCAGGGCCGTGCCCGACGCGGTCTTTCGCATCATCGGGCGCTCCCCGGTGCCGAGCATCACCGAATTGGGAGAGCTCGAACGGGTGGAGGTGACGGGCGAGGTACCGGACCTGCGCGAGGAGCTCGAGACTTCCTGGGCCGCGGTCGCCCCGATGCGGAAGGGCGCCGGAATCAAGAACAAGATCCTGGAGGCCTGGGCCGCGGGGGCGCCGGTGGTCATGACGCCCCTGGCGACCAACGGTCTCTACGCCCGGGAGCGGTTCACGGAACTCGTGCGCGATCGTCCCGACGAGTTCGCCGAGCGGGTCATCCGGCTCCTGACGGATGACGGATATCGGCGATACTGGTCACAGCAGGCCCGCGAGGCTGCCCGCGTCCAGAGCTGGTCGTCCGTGTCCGACTCAGTAACCGCACATATCGAGTCGGTTCGGACTCGCACCGAGGACTGATCCCGCCCGCACGGGCGGGAGATCCTGGAGTCGAATGCCGGTCCTCACTTCCTTTCGCGCTCAGTCTCGTCGCGGCAGCTTCATGATGGCGAGCACGCCTGCGTGGTCCGAGGGCCAGAGTCCCGATTCGGTCAGGTCGGAGGGTCGGTTGCCCAGCACCCGGGTTCGAACCGCGCCGCGGACTCCGGGCTGGCCGAGTCCGAATTCGCCCCGCAGCAGGATCAGATCGACCCGGCGGTCCCGGATCGGCTTCCGAATGCTCAGATCTTCCGTCTGACAGCAGGTCATCCCACCGCCCGACTGACTCCACGCGTCCTCGAATCCGAACGACAGAAGGTCCTCGTAGGTCGCAGTCGAGGCGCCGTACGCATCGGTGTTGAAGTCACCCACGGCCACGATCGGAAGGTCGGTGCCGACGGTCGCGGCCAATTCGCCGGCCTGGAGCCGCTGCAGCGTCTCGAGCTCGGGTAGTATGCTG
Organism: Gemmatimonadota bacterium; assembly: GCA_037383305.1. Taxonomy (GTDB): domain Bacteria; phylum Gemmatimonadota; class Gemmatimonadetes; order Palauibacterales; family Palauibacteraceae; genus Carthagonibacter. Next base: position 3,180 of record JARRPA010000027.1, read on the forward strand.
CCGTCGGCCCGGTCCGCCGGCTCGAGGTGCGTGGACGCGAATCGCAGAGTGAGTCCGTCGATCGTCGCATCGATCGAGGCCCATCCGCGATAAATGGGGAAGGGGATCGCCGGGTCGAGGAACGGAGGCGCTCCGAGATTGTAGGTGAATCGGTTCGCCTGTGGATTCACGGTCTCCACGTCGCTTCGCGCCACCACCAGGTCGAAGTCGGTGAGTCGGATCAGGAGGCACTCACCGATGAACGCGCAGTCGGGCGGGGGTGCACAGCTCTGGTCCGAGAAGCACGGTACATCCGGAAGGGTGACCGGCAGCACCGGTGTCTGGAAGTTCTCCGACCTCGCCTCTACGGCATAGTCCGGTCCGAGCGCCGCCAGGAGGATCGCCTCGTAGTCCAGGATCGGGGTGAAGGAGACCCCGTCGAATACCTCGAACAGAGTGACTTCCTGCAGACCGATGAGATGTGGCGCGAAGCGATCGGCCTCGGCTCCGATCGCGGCCGCCCGCGCGGCGAAATCGTTGGCGAGGACCCGAGTGAATGCGGCCCCGGCGGCGTACTGGATCTGCTCCTCGGGAACCGCCAGTGCGTCTTCGATCGCTGCGCCGATGTAGACGTTCCAATCCATGAAGACGATCCGCCCCTCGTCCGCTGCCTCCGCTCGCATCGCGGGCAGTTCGAGAACAGCGGATTCATCGGGCACCGGCCCCGTGACGCGGTCCGATTCGCAGGCCGCGGCGGCGACCAGGCCGGCACAGAGAAGGTACTTCCAGTGACGATTGTGCATGATTCTCATCTCCGCTCTGAGGTCAAGCGGGAGCGCCCCGGGGGGTGGGTGCGTCTCGCGATCGAGGGCCGCGGTCTCCGTCCAGGGGGACCTCACCGGACTCTGCCGGCAGGGAATGGCGGAGACGACACCTGACAGGCGTCTGACCAACTTAACGGTTTTCGCGAGGAATGCGAAGCAGGAGCCCTCCCGGACGCCGAAATGGGCACGAAGCGATCAGGCGGACGTCCGGGACTCCGGCACCAGTCGCGGCCCGTCGGATTCTGTCCCGACAGGTTCGACGAGTATCTCGCGGGCGATTTCGCGGTCCAGGGCGAGTTCCGTCTCCCCGACCCGGATCACGCAGGCCGGCTGCTGCTGTACGATCCGGATGTCGGCTCCGGGAACGACGCCGAAGACCGTGAGAGTCCGATGTCGGTCGGATGCCGTCGAGCCGACACAGAGAACGGTCGCTCGCTGGCCCGCGGAAAGGTCCGATGCGGCCCGGACGGTCTCGGGGAGGTGAGTTTCGCCCCCGGCCACGGGCAGCGAACGCCTGCGAGCGAAAAACCGCCGGAACAGACCCACAGCGGCGGGTGTCTCCGGGAATTCGTACTTGCAGCTCGGGCAGCGGACCAGTCGACACATCGAACCCAGCGGGCAGCCGTGCGCGCACAAAGTGTCCCCGCGGGCGAATTCGAACCCGCACATCGGGCAGGTCAGGTAGTTCCCAGCCATATTCCCAGCTTGTTGACGAGTCCGCCGATCAGCACGGCGAAGGGAAAGATGAAGGCGACCATTCCCAGCGCCGTCTTGCGCCCATGCTCCTTCGTGATCATCAGGAGCGTTGCGAAGCAGGGCATGAAGAGGGTGATCGTCACCATCGCCACCAGAATCTGGTGCTGCGAAAGGATCGCGCCCGCGCCGGTCGCCGCATCCAGCACGTATACGGCGCCGAAGTCACGTCTCATGAAACCGACGAGAAGGGCATTGGCCATGTCGGCCGGGAGGCCCAGCCAGCCCGCGACGAGGGGCTCGGCCGCCCGAGCGATGGCTGTCAGAGCGCCGAAGGCATCGAGCAGGAAAAGCACGGCCGTTCCTACCAGAAAGACGGGAATGACTTCCTTGAGATACCACTCGATCCGGGTGTAGGTCTTCGTGAGGACATTTCCGAGCTGGGGGCGTCGCATCGGGGGAATCTCCAGAATGAACTCCGATCCCTCGCCCGGGAACACCTTAGCGGTCAACCATCCGACCAGCAGGATCACTCCGACCATGATCGCGAGCCATACGAGGGCTCCGGTCGGGGAAAGCGCCGCCGTGAGTGCCAGCAGAACTCCCAGTTGTGCCGAGCAGGGTACCGCCAGCGCGAGGAGCATGGTCGTGACGACGCGCTCCTTCCGGGACTCGAGAACCCGGGTGGTCATGGTCGCCATAGTCGTGCAGCCCAGACCCAGGATCATCGGAAGGACCGCCTTACCGTTCAGTCCGATGATCCGGAAAACCCGGTTCAACATCACCGACATGCGCGAGAAGTATCCGGAGTCCTCCAGGACGCTGAATACGAGGAAAAAGACGGTGACGATCGGGAGCACGATCGCGAGCGCGTAGCTGAGTCCCATGGTGATCTGTCCGAAGGGACCCACGAGGAAATCGTGAATTCGGCGTCGGACCGACTCCCCGAAGCTCAGCGTGACCGCAGGGTCCATGTCGTAGGTCGGTCGGACGACGAGCTTCGTGCTCTCCCGAAGTACGACCTCGTGCGCCGGACTGATCGGCAGCGAAAGGGAGAACGGGACGTCCTCGGACAGATGCTCATGGGGGAAGGGGAGTACCCGGTCGGCCAGCGCGATGGAGGCGGGTGACAACCGTTGTTCTAAGACCCCGACCTCGAGCGCATCCACCAGTGTGCCGGCGCCGAAGAGTCCCACCAGCCAGAACACGGCGAGGAGGATCACGGACAGAAGGGCCAGTCCCTTGACGGGGTGCATGGCCCAGAAGCCGAGTTTCACGCCGAACGGCGCCCGGTCCGGCTCGGAGATCGACCAGGTCCGGCCCAGGATCTCGTTCACCGTATCCAACCGTGTTACGTCGCTGGGCGCCGTGGTGCCGGGTGGCGGCGCGACGGCGGGAATCCGAGCGCGATCGAGTTCCGCCACGAGGGCGGCGGTACCCGTATTCGTGGGCGCGACCGTCGATACCACCGGAATCCCCAGAAGCTCGGAGAGCCTCTCGACGTCGATCTCGCCTCCTCGATCTTCCAGCTCGTCCCACATGTTCAGCACAAGAATCATGGGACGCCGGAGCTCGGCGAGCTGTAGCGTGAGGAAGAGCGCGCGGCGCAGGTTCTTCGCGTCCGCTACCTGAACCACGGTGGCGTCCGGGTGCCCCTCGAGCAGCTCTCGGGTGACGCGTGCCTCGTCGCTGCGCGGCGCCAGATCGTTGAGGCCCGGCGTGTCGACGATCTCCCGGTCGCCGATCTCCTCGCTCGCCTTCGCGCGAACGATCTCAACCGTCGTGCCCGGATAGTTGGAAACCGTGACGTAGCGACGGGTCAGATTCCGGAAGATGACGCTCTTGCCCACATTCGGGTTCCCGACGAGAGCCGTGACGGGGATCTCGGATGCACTCGGCTGAGTGAGCGTGGCGGATGCCGAAGAGTCGTGTGTCATTGTTGAGACTGAATCTCGTTCGCGATCAGCTTTCGGGCAACATCGGCTCCAGCCGGCTTCCGTTCACAGGCCGGCGGTGCCACGGTCCTGTCCGAGTCCCGTGAAACGAATTCCGGCGAAAGGGTGTCAAACGGTCGATACCTGCCGGTAACCACGCGCATGGGACACAGAGTCGAGGCAACACAACATGATCCGTCCTGCCCTCGCTGCAACCGTTCTATTCACGGTCCTTTCCCCGGCGCTCGCCCGGGCGCAATCCCGATACTTGGACTCCTGGATGCAGTACCGGGGCACGGTCGGGTCTCCCGGAATCTCGGCCGACGGAGAGTCCTTCTATGCGTTCTGGACCGCCTGGGACGACGAGTCGGGAGAGCGGGTCACGACGATCCGTCACTACTCGATGGACGGCGAGGAACTCGAACCGGACATCCAGCGCTCCAACCCGCTGTTTTCCCCGACCGGTGCCTATCACGTCTTCAAGAGCGACGATGACGAGGGAAACTACGGGATCTTCGTGTTCAACGTCGCGACGCGGGAGTACGAATTCGTGGCGCCGGTGCGGGAGGCCGGGACGTTTCTGGGCCACAGGGCGGATCGCAACGTCGTCTGGTCACCGGACGGTTCGGAGATCGCCTACGTCTCGGCCGCTATCGACTCGATGAGCGCCCCGACGGATGGACCGGATGCGGAGCGGGACGAGGAGGAGTCCGCATGGGCGCCGATCGTCACCGACCGCCTCCTGTTCAAGTCGCGAACGGGACTGTCGAGCGATCTGCGCAGCCACATCTTCGTTGTCTCCGTTGAAGGTGGCGCACCGCGCCAGTTGACGGGCGGAGAATACGACGAACACAGCATCGACTGGTCCCCGGACGGCCGTCACATCGTGTTCGTCAGCGACAGGAGCGAGGATCCCGACGACGTCCACGGGAACGATCTTTGGACTGTGGATGTGGCAGATGGGACCGTCCGAAGGCTGACCGGGACCGCGGGCCCCGAGTTCGTGCCCGAATACTCGCCCGATGGAAGGTGGATCGCGTTTCTCGGGGCGGACCGGCCGATCAACACGCGGGACAGCCCGATGGAAACGGATCATCTGAAGCTGATCCCGGCGGACGGTGGCCCGGTCCGGAATCTGACGCTTCCGCTCGACCGCAGGCTGGTGGAATTCGCGTGGTCGGGCGACTCGGAGCACCTGTTCTTCACGGCTCACGACCAGGGCTCCATCGGCCTGTTCAGGGTGGATCTGTCGAACGGTTCGATCCACCCCATCGTTACCGGTCCGCTGAGAATCGCCGGATTCGAGGTGAGCCCGACCATGGATCGGATCGTATACCGGGATGAGACGGCCGCCCGAGGGCTGGAGCTGCACGTCGTGAAATTCGATGGCAGCGGGCATCGTCAGGTGACCCGGGTACAGGATCCGTTCATCGAGAACGTTCCCGTGGCCGTGTCGGACACGTTCTGGTTCCGCAGCTTCGACGGCACTCCCGTGCAGGGTTGGCTGACGAAGCCCATCCCGTTCGATCCCGAGCTCCGGTACCCGACGCTGCTCGAGATACACGGGGGTCCCCACTCGAATCGCGGCTACATGGTCTACAACTGGCCTACCCAGCCGCTGGCCAACCGCGGATATGCCGTCGTCCAGATCAACCCTCGCGGAAGCACCGGATACGGACAGGAATTCGCCGACGGAACGCTGCGCGACTGGGGTGGAGGCGACTACGAGGACCTGATGGCCGGCATGGACGAGGTGATCCGGCGGCACTCCTGGATCGATCCGGACCGCCTGGGTGTGATGGGCTACAGCTACGGCGGCTACATGACCAACTGGGTGATCACGCAGACCGACAGGTTCAAGGCGGCCCTCGCGGGAGGAAGCCTGTCGAACCTGATCAGTTTCTACGGTACCTCGATCTACCACCTGCTGGTCGAGACGGAGTTCCCGGGGGAAGCTTGGGAGAACTACGACCTGCTGTGGGATCGATCCCCCTTGAAGCACGTGGCGAACGTCACGACCCCCACCCTGTTCGTCCACGGGGATGCCGACCACGACGTGCCGATCGAACAGGCCGAGGAGATGTACGTCGCGCTCAAGAAGCTCGGGGTCGAAACGGAACTGGTGCGCTACCCGGACGTCGGTCACATGCTGGGGAACGATGCCTTCTTCGACCTGGTGGACCGGACGGCTGCCTGGTTCGACTCCTACCTTCAGTCCGAACTCGTGCCCTGACATGCGCCAGGGGCTCCCGAAGACTCGGGAGCCCCCTGCGGGACTCGCGGCTCGGATCCGCGAGAAGAAGCTGTACGCCAGGCGCTCGGCTCAGGTCTCGCGTCGTCCGGGGCCACGCTTCCACGGCGGCCGTTTCGGACCCGCCCGGCCACTTCCAGGCGAATCCGGCCAGCGCCCACCCTCCGACGAACAGCGCAGGTCCGGTGCTTCGAGCCGGATGCACACACAGCTTGGTGACCGGGATTCCGACAAGGTGAATCGCCGCGAGGACTGCGCTGCCACACCCGGCGAACACGAGCCAGAACGTTCCCGGCGTCTCCGCCGCCATCATTCGACTCGGAGAGATCCTCACCTCCGTGGAAGTGTCAGATCCCGGCCGATCGCTTCCCTCGACCCGGCGGAGTCCTCCTCCGGCGAGCTCTCAACCATGCGGTCAATCCCCCGGCGAGAAAGCCGAACAGGTGGGCTTCCCAGGACACACCGACCTGTGTCGGAGAGAGCCCGAACAGCGCCGATCCCCAGAGAAGGAAGACGGTGACGGAGAGCAGGACCGCTCCGATCTTGCGATCGAACCACCCCGTGAGCAGCAGGTAACCGAAGAACGCGAACACCACTCCGCTCGCTCCGATGTGGATCGAGGGCCGGCCGAAGATCCAAACGCCGATCCCCCCGACGAACGTGCCGAGAAGCAGTGCCGTCCAGAAGTCGCGCGGATCGCGGAGCAGAACGAGCCCGCCGAACAGCAGAATTCCAACAGAATTGAGGGCGAGGTGGGCGAATCCCAGGTGCAACAGAGGGTGGAGCGGAATGCCGACGAGCCCACCGACGGTGCGCGGTCGGACGCCGAGGCGGTCGAGGTGCCCGGCGAGAAAGAGCCAGTCGATCAGCTCCACGCCCCAGAGCAGCACCAGCAGCCCCGCCAGTATCCCGGCGTACTTTTTCAGGTCCCGGCCGATGGCGGCCAGACTTTCACCCCCGGAGCGGTGGGCTCGAATCGGATGATCCCCAGCTGAACGTCGGCTCGCGGCCGACGACTCGTCCGGACGAGCGCGCCGATCAGTCGACTGTTTCTTCGTCTTCGTCGCCCTGGTACTTGTCGTCGCTCATGTCGCCGTCATCTATGTTCTGTACCCGTTCGAGGGCAGCCTCGAGTTCTTCCACACCCATGCCGGAGAGGTTCTCCAGTCCGGCCGCCGAGGCTTCCTTCCGAAGCCGCTTCTTCTCGGCCTTGGCTTCCTTCTTCTTTGCCTTACGGATTTCCTTCTGTCGTTTCTCGTAGGTGTAGTTCGATCGTCTCGCCACTCGGCCTCCTGTTCCGGGTCTGCCCGCAGCGGATCCCGTCCGCTCGCGGGTCTTCGGCGGGAAACCTACGTGAGAGCGGCTGCTCTGCGCACCTTTCAGTGAAAATTCTGCTGTCCGGGATCGAGGGCGCCCGCCGGTGCGATCTCGCCGAACTGGTGTTCGTACTTCCGGAGATTGTCCGCGAGCGCGGCCAGCACACGCTTGAAATGGCCGGGACTGACGATGATGCGCGACACCAGCGCCGAACCGTTCGGAGCGGTCATCAGCCAGTCGATGATGAACTCAGGACCTCCGGTTGTGTTTGCGGCCGGCCTCGCGTTATCGCCGTCCTGCGGCATAGACCGGCTTCCAGTATTTCCATGCCAGGGATATGGCGCGGACGAGCATGAGGGTGACAATGCCCCACCAGACTCCCTGCAGTCCCAGGTTCAACGGGATCACCAGCAGGAGCACGAGGCTGGCGGCGACGCCCGACAGGACCATCTGGACTGCCACGAATCGGAATTCTTCGAGTCCCAGGTAGATGCCGTCCCAGACGAAGACGACCGCGTTGAGGGGCTGCATCAGGACAATGTAGGGGAAGATCTCACCGACTGCGTCCAGGACCCCGGGCTCGTTGGTGAACAGGCGAGGCAGCACGGGCGCGAGAATCGCGAAGAGGAGTGCGAGTCCGATTCCCGTTCCCAGGCCCCAGAGCAGCAGGCGGTCCGAGGCCGCCCGGGACGCGCCGGAAGCCCCCGTTCCCCGAGACCCCCACCTGGTGAGCTGCGACGGCCAGGGTCCCGACTCGCGTCGCGATCGCCGTCGCGAGCGTCAGAGTTCCGATCAACGCGAAGGTGCGGATGACGAGTTCACCGCCGACCCGGAGGAAGGGAGCCAGCTCGCGCATGGCGGGCAGGCGCGCTTCGATCCCGAGCTCTTCCGACCGCCGTCGCAGCAGCAGGTCTACGAACCAGAGGGCTCCTACCCACTGTGCGATCAGAGTGGCGAGTGCCGCCCCTTCGAGTCCCCAGCCGAAACCGAAGATGAAGAGGGGGTCGAGGAGGAGATTCACCAGATTGAGTCCGAGGGTCACCAGCAGCGGCGTCCGGGTGTCGTGATACCCTCTGAAGGCTCCGTGCCCGGCGGTGACGAGGAGGACAGCAGGGCCGGCGAATGCCCGGATTCGCAGATAGGAGAGAGTCGCGTCTTTGAGTTCGCCCTCGGCACCCATGGCGGAGACGATCGGGCCCGCGAACGCCTGAAGGGAGAGCACGGCTACGGCTCCGGCCAGCAGGGCCACCACGAGGGCCTGCACGACCACCCGCCCCGCCGCCTCCCGATCGCCTCGGCCCATCGCGCGGGCGACCATCGGTGTGGTGCCGTAGGCGAGGAAGTTGAACAGTACGAAGGCCATCGAGAAGATCGAGGCGTTGATGCCCAGCGCCGCGAGAGGCACCACGCCCAGTCGCCCGACGAAAACGGTGTCCACGATCGACACCAGGGGGTCGGCGGCCAGGGCGCCCAGCGCGGGAAGAGCGAGACCCAGGATCTCGCGATCCAGGCCGCGCCGGGAGTCGTTCGGAGGAAGATTGCTCACGGCCACGAAGATGGTCGCACTCCGGTCATGGCGAAATGCCCCCGCGGCGGACAGTTCGCCAGCCCCGGGGCCCGTTGGCGACTTCCGTGCCACGTCGCAGACGTCCTGCTACCTCTCCCGGCTCGACGTATTCCTTGCCGTCGCAAGTT
>JARRPA010000028.1:0-10250 GCA_037383305.1 Gemmatimonadota bacterium
CGGCACCGCGGCCGACGGCGACGGCGTCAGGGCCCGCGTCTCCGCCGTCACGGACGGGACCGGTCTCGAGCATCTGCTTGACCAGGTAGATACGCCCCCGGGGGCCGTCCCGCTCATCCCCGAGTTCCTGGTAAGTGGGGCAGGTGGCGTTACAGAAGCCGCAATGCACACAGGCCAGGAGGTCCTCGAGCCAGCGATCACCCATCAATCCGGGCGCTGGCGGTACCGAATCGATATCCGGAGTGCTCAATGCGTCCGCGTCAGTCTCCCGCCGGCGCCGGGTCAGACGACGAATGATCGTGCGTGATCTTCCAGCCGCTTCCCGTGCGGCGCATCACGAGCGTAAAGGGTCCCGAGGACGTAGTGACTCCGTTCTCGTGGAGTACCCACCGGGCGGTCACGATCCCGATCAGCGGCGAGAGAGAACGGACGCGCACGGCTTCGAAGCGAAGGCTGTCACGTTCCGCCCCCGGTTCGAAGGCGGGCGCATAATGCGCGCGGATCTCTTCCGGTCCCGAGAGAACGCCGCGAGGTCCCACGATGGTCGTGGCCGGTGCATCCTGGTAATCGGCCAGGAACGCCTCCAGGTCCCCCCGGTTCCAGTCCGCCGCGGACCGATCGAGCATGGCGAGGACGCTCGGCTCCAGGCTCGTATCCTCCTCCGGCTCCACTTCGATCCGGCACGCCATTGTCAGCAGGGGCAGCAGAGCGAGCGCGATGGCGGGCCGGACGCATCGCGCGCGCCGAACGCTCGGCCGAAGGCCCTCTACCATCCGATGCGGCTTCGAGCTCCGGGCCATTTCAACTCTCCGTCTGCAGGTGCCGCCGGAAGTGATCGGCGGTCCGTTCGAGCGCCCTGACCAGCGCCGGCGTCGCGCCCAGGTACGGGTGCCGGACGTCGAAGGTGTGTCCCGCGCCGGGAATTTCGACGTATTCGGCCTCTGATGCCGCCGCGGCGTATGCCCGCCCATCAGTCGTGGGTACGGCTTCGTCGCTCCCGCCGTGAACCACGAGCAGCGGAGGCCCGCCGGAGCCGAGGGCTACGAGCGGATCGAGTGCCTCTCCTCGTTCGCGGAGGTCGTCTGCCACGTTGCGTCGCAGCGGAAGGACCTCTCCGGTACGCTGGTTCCGGATCTCCACGATGTGGTCATCTCCCGAATCGGCCGGGAAGAGCTCGGCATACCGCCCGGGTCGCGAGAGCCCGCCCCACAGCACGAGCGCGCCGATGTCCGGGCGTCGCGCGGCGACCACTGAGGCGGCGATGGCACCGCGGCTGTGCCCCAGCAATCCGATCCGCGCGGGCGCCGGTGCCGGCGCGTCGCCGAGGCGCCCCGCGGCGAGTCCGTCGAGCACCGCTTCCAGGTCGGCGACCTCCCCGCTGAACGTGGCGGTGGCGAAGGCCTCGGGCTCCGAGAACCGGCCGAGGTCGGAGCCCACCCCCGAACCGCTGAAGTTGAACCCGATCACCGGACATCCGACGCGGGCCGCCAGCTCGTCGGCGGCAGCGGGAAAAAAGCCCCAGTCTTTGAAGCCCTTGAATCCGTGGCAGATCACGATCGCGACCCGGGAAACCGGCTCCCGCGATCTGAGCGGATCGCGGATGTCACCCCGTACGGCACCCCGGGGCGTCGGAACGAGAAACGGAATCCGAGCGACGGCACGCATCCGGTCAGGCCACGTATTCCGAGACCTTGATTCCGTATCGCTCCGGATCGGTGGAGCGGGCGATCGAACGCCGCGGGCGAGCCGTGTCCGGGTCGATCTCGGTCAGATCACGGATCGGGCCCTCCGCCAGGCGATTCCCTTCGGCATCGGCGATGATCCTCACCATCGGCCGGTGAATCGCCTTCGGATTCGGACTGGGCGCGACCACCACTCCGAGTTCGCCGGTGTCGAGGATCACGAGCGTCGCCACCGGATAGATCCCCATCATGTTGACGAACGCGCGCGTGAGGACCCGGTCGTAGGCTCCCGACTCCGTCTCGCGCAGCTGTCGGATCGCCTCGTCGGGTGAACAGGGCAGAAACTGCCGGCTGTAGCGGGAGATCGCGGCATCGTAGGCCTCGGTCAGGGCGATGATCCGAGCGAACAGCCCCTGCCGCCGACGCCGGATGACTCTCGGATAGCCGGACAGGTCCGTCTTCATGTGGTGTTCGTACGCCGCCAGCATGGCACGATAGGGCGGCTCCTCGAAACCCTCCACGTTGAACAGCATCAGGAGGCCGAAGTCGGGATGCTGGCTGACCAGGCGCCATTCCTCCTCGTTCAGCCAGCCTTCCTTGTTCAGGACGCTGGTAGGTATCAGGACCTTCCCGATGTCGTGGAAGAGCGCCGCGAAGCCGAGCTCGAACAGATATCCCTTGGAGAAGCCGAGGTGATCGCCCAGCGCGACGCTGAGGATCGACACGTTCACCGCATGAATCAGCGAGTGATCATCATAGTCGCGCAGCGTCAACATACCGAGCATCGACGCCCGATCCTGCAGCACCTGGTCCACGACTCGCAGAACCGCGCGCTGGGCGCGCCGGGCGCCGATCGCGCGACCGAGCACGAGCCCGCTCATCATCTCTCTGGCGACCTTGACCGAATAGGCGTAGGTGCGACGGGCGGCTTCTACGGCCTCGGCGCTCTCGTGACCCTCGAAGAGCGGCGACGGGGGCCCGATCTGGAGCCGCCGGACGCCCGCCTGCTCCAGCTTCAGGCGGAAGGCCTCGAGCGGCGGCTGGCCTGCCACGGGATCCGCGCTCAAGGCCGAGAGGAACGCCACCCACTCGTCGGAGGTGATGCTGGGCTGCACGTCGATCCGGCCGATGCCGTGGGACCGCAAGGATTCGCGGAGCGCAGAGAGCACGGCGTAATCGGAGAGGTCGAGCTTCACCTGGAGGTCGTTCAGGAAGAGGTACTTGCCGGCCATCCAGATGCTGATGCCGCCTTCCTTTTCGAACACGCGGCCCGCCGAGCTCTCGACCTCGGCGATCGTTCTGCGCACCGCCTCGTTCTCGGCGGGATACAGGCTCAGCGCACGGGTCGCGTTATACAGCGCCAGAAGGATCGCCGGGCTGTTCGTAGCCGAAAACCGCTCGCTCATGTCCGGACTCCTTCCGACTCCTCGATCTGTCGGAGGGCGGCACGGACCGCGCTCGCGACGGCCGGGTCCCGAGCCCCGGAGCTCCTTTCCAGCGCGGTTCGCGCCTCGGTCGAACCCGTGAGTCCCAGGGCCCGAGCCGCACTCGCCCGGAGAGGAACCGGGTGTCGGCCGCCCCACCAGCGTCTCCCGTTGAGCGCCTTCGACAACTCGGCGATGATCGAATCTCCGCACACGGCGACGCACCCCTTCAGGAAGTGCATCTGCTCCGTGTCGTCGAGCTTCGTCAGGGCGCCGACTTTCAGCCGGCGCTTCAATTCCGGTTCGGCGCCCGGCGGCCGGATCCGCCGAATCGCGTCAATTGCGGCGAAACGGATCTCGCGATCGACATCGTCGAGGGCCTCGAAGAGCGCCCGGATCCCGACCGGAGACTCGAGGCTGGCCAGGGCTTCGAGCGCCCCGAGCCGGACGACCGTCTCGGGCCGGGACAGCAGCTCCGTGAGGATGCCCTCGGCGTCGCCGATCTGCAGCCGGGCCACGATCCGGGCCGCTTCGGCGACGAGCATCGGGTCCTCGGCCCGGAGCAGAGGGCGGATCGAATCGGGGTGGTTCGATACCAGCCGATTCAGCGCATCCGAGAGTGGCTCCCGAAGCTCCGTTCCTTCCAGCGAGGGCACGGCCCGGACGAGGATCGGGATCGCCTCGGCCTGCAGGGCGCCGAGCAGGGCCGTGAGCTCTTCATCCGCCGGTGCCGGACCGTCGCTATCGGTTGCGAGGCTGATCAGTTCGGCCATCGCCTCGCTCATGTCCCGCAGCAGAGAGGTGACCAGCGACTGTGTGTCCGCCTCGCCCGTCTTGTTCGCCAGGAGTTGAAGCTCCGTCACGATCAGCGCGACGGTGGAGAAGTCTCGCTGGTCGAGCAGTCGCGGCAGCAGTTCCCGCAGAATGTCGACCACCTGGCGGCGCCTCTCCTGGTCGCGCATCTCGAACTGGTCCAGGAGGGCGAGCGTCACGTCCCGCATCAAGGGACGATTGAACTCCGCGTCCATCTCCCGCCGCAGATACGCCTCGTCCGCTTCCCCGAGCACCAGGCTGGCGAATTCGGCCTCCTCATCGGCGGGAACGGGGCCGGCCGAGAGGACATCCCGGATCTCGCTCAGATCCGGAAGCGATTCATCTCCGCCGGGGCCTTCGACGCCGGCAGGGACCTCCAGCGATTCTTCTTCCGAGACATCCACGTATTCCATGCGGATGGAGTCGAAGTCTCGATGCCAGAGGGTCGCGAGCAGATCCGTCGACTTGCCGGGACGGATCTCCGCCAGGATCCGTGTGAACTCCTCGATCTCGTCCTCTCCCCCCGGAAGGAACGCGAGCTGCCGGATGCCATCACGAAAGAACTGGAAGGCGAAGTTGTCGTGGCCCACGGGGTGCGAATACACCTCGAGGTCACGCCACTTCAGCCGGCTCTCGTCCACGGTGAGCGCCAGGTGCGGGAGCGACTCCCACAGCCGGGCGAGTCGCTCGCGGACGTCCCGGTGGAAACGCTCGATCAAAGGGTTCCCGGCCACATAGGTCTGTCGGGCCCGAAGCTCCTTGATCATTGCCGTCACCAGCTCCGAGATGTCGCGCGCCAGGCGTGCGTCCACCTCAGATTCTTCCGCGGACGCTACCGCATCGGGAAGTTCGGGCTCGGCGGGTCGGTCCATCCTCATTCGTCCGAGTCGAGCCCGGCGCCTTCTGCCGAGGCTTCTTCGCGCTGCCGCATCGGGAGCCATCGTGCCTCGGGCCTTCCCTCTTCGGCATTGACCGCGCGTGCCAGCGTGAACAGCAGGTCCGAAAGCCGGTTCATGTAGGGGAGCGCCGCTTCCACCAGCTCCGGGCGCTCCCGGAGCAACGAAGTGACCTTTCGTTCGGCTCGCCGGCAGATCGTGCGGGCCACGTGAAGCTGTGCCCCGACCGGGCCGCCTCCGGGGAGGATGAACGAGTCGAGGGGCGTCAGCTGCGCGTCGAGTTCGTCGATCCAATCCTCCAGTTCGTGGACTCGCCCGCGATCGAAGTGCGGGAGCGTGCCCTTTCTCTCCATTCGTTGAGGATCGGCCGCTGCGAGCCTCGAGCCGAGTACGAAAAGATTCTCCTGGACGGCGCGCAAACGCTCCAGTCCGAGCCGCTCCTCCGGGTCCAGGGCCAGGGTGAAACCGAGCGTCGCGTTCAGCTCGTCGAGAGTGCCGTACGCGGCGACCCTGGGGTCATCCTTGAAGACCGGGTCACCCCCATACAGCTTCGTGCGTCCCTCGTCTCCGGTTCTCGTGTAGATCTTCATCGCGTTTCCTGTCAGGTTCCTTCAGAGATAGTCGGCAAGCCAGGAACGCGGCCATGCCCCGAACACCTGTTCGATGCGTCGTTCGATCGCGACGGTCGCCGGCTCCCGCCGCGCCTGAGCCCAAGCGTGCTCGGCGGGGCCACCCCGATCGACTCCCATCGGCGGAGTGACGCCACGGGCTCTCGCACCATGAGGTCCCGACGAGCGCTCGGGCTCCCCCGCGAGCTCCTTCATCCGTTCATGGGCAGGGCCCGAATCGAACCGGGCGAGCATCGTTCCGGCCGACGGCCACGCCTCGACGGTCGCAGGCGCCGCACCGGGTCCTTCAGTCAGCGCGCCCATGCAGGAGGCAAGATAGCGGCGCCCGGGCGTGAGTCGGTAGACGACGGAGCCGGGCTTCCGGGCCGGTGCTGCGAGAAATTCGGCGGTGGCCGAATCGCCGACCCGGACATTCCCGGCCGCATCGAGGTGTCGGAGTCGTTCCAGCAGCTGGCCACTACGTCGCCGCACCGATGATTCGCTGCCGGCGAACGCCAGGATCTCCCAGCGCATCCGATTCCGTGACACGTGCACGGTCCGGGCGTCGGCTCCGGTCACATCCGGCGCGATCTCTCCGGCAGCGAGAGGATACGCCAGCACGGAGACGTCGGCGGGCTTCGGCCATAGCCGCAGAATGACGCGGGTGAGCACTCCCAGACGGCCGCGGCTGCCCGCAAGGAGTCGCGGAATGTCGTATCCCGCCACGTTCTTCATCACGTGCCGGCCCCAGTGCAGGGTCTCCCCCGTCGTGTTGAGCATCCGGCAGCCGAGCAACTGACGTCGCACCGGGCCGAATGCGGAGTCCCACATCGACGGCGAGGCGGCGGCGACCCAGCCCCCCACCGAGCGCTCCAGCCCCTCGCCCGACACGGGAAGCCAGAGACCTCGCTCTTCCACAAGTCGAAGAAGCTCCCGCATCCGCATGCCCGCGCCGACCTCTATGGTCAGGTCCCGGGGCCTGAATTCGACGACGTCCGACAAACGAGCGGTCGACAGCAGGAGCGGATCGAGATACGGCGACCGGCTCGTCGCGGTGGCGGCCGGGAGATGAGGCGCAGGATCCGGTCGCGCGGATCCCGTGACCACGATATCGGGCAGCGTGGCGTGGAGGTCGGTCAGCACCTCCGCCAGCTCGCGCTCCGATCCGGGAACCACTGTACTCGCTCTCACTTGGCGGCTTCGGCGCCTCGAGTGTCCGGCAGCATCTTGTCCGGGTTGGCCAGATCGTCCGGATCGAACGCTGTGTGCAGAGATCTCATCAGCGCGAGTTCACCGGGTCCGAACAGCAGCGGCATGTGCCGCACCTTGTCGCAGCCCACACCGTGCTCGCCGGTAATCGTGCCGCCCGCTTCGACGCAGAGACGCATGATCGCCTCGCCGGCCTCCTCGACCCGGGCCACTTCGTCCGGGTTTCGTCGGTCGAAGAGCAGATTCGGGTGCAGATTTCCATCTCCGGCATGGAAGAAGTTGGCCAGGCGAAGTCCCTGCGAGTCGGCGATCCGACGGATCTCCGGGAGAACGCGAACGAGCTCGGTGCGCGGCACCACTGCGTCCTGTACGAAGACGTCGGGCGCCGCTCGACCCAGAGCACCGTACGCTTTCTTTCGCGCCTGCCAGATCGCGAGCCGCTGCTCCTCGTCCTCGGCGATCCGGACTTCGCGGGCGCCATTCGCCCGGCAGGCCTCCGCGGCGATCGCCAGGGCCGCCTCCACCTCCTCGGCACACCCTTCGCATTCGATCACGAGGGCGGCCTCCGTATCGGTCGGCAGCCCTGCGGCGAAGATCGACGCCTCGACGACCTCGATGGTGGCGCGATCAATCAGTTCCAGCGCGACCGGCACGAGCCCGCGCTCGAAAACGTCCGACACGGCGGCGCCCGCCTCTCCGACTCCATCGAACAGGCCCAGCATCGCGCGCGTCGTGTCGGCCACCGGTTCCAGAGCTACGAGCGCCGAGGACACGAGACCCATGGTGCCCTCGGATCCGATGAACAGACCGGCGAGGTCGAGGCCCCCGTCCTGGCCTCGTCCGAGCCAGGCCGTGGCTCCATCGGGCAGCACGATCTCGAGACCGAGTACGTGGTCGCTGGTCACCCCGTGCTTGAGACAGTGGGGCCCCCCCGAGTTCATCGCGATGTTTCCGCCGATCGTGCAGGCGATCGCGCTGGCGGGGTCCGGCAGGTACCGGAGGCCGTGCGCCGCCGCGGCCACGGAAATCTCTGCCGTGATCACCCCCGACTCGACCCACGCCGTACGGTTGACCGGGTCCAGCTCGATCATTCCGCGGAGCCGGGTCGTGGACACGACGACGGCATCGTGCGCTACCGACCCTCCGGACAGGCCCGTTCCGGCGCCTCGCGGCACGAACGGCAGCTCTGACGCGTTCAGGGCGTGGATCGTGTCGATCAGCGCTTCGCGGCTATCGGGGAGAACGACGGCGAGCGGCGTGCCTTTGCGGGTGGTCAGCGCGTCCGCTTCGTAGGCGAGGAGACGACCCGGATCTTCTATCAGACCGTGCGAGCCGACGATCGCTTCGAGGGCGCGTCGGGCCTCCTCCGGGAGCTTGCGGGCTGCGTGCATCGAACGAGGTTAGCCGGCACGCGAAACCGTGGGCAAGCGGGGCCGGGGCCGGGCCGGAAACGAGGTTGACACGAACCGGCGCGGATTGTAGGATCGACGGTCCCGTTGCGGGGTGGAGCAGTCTGGTAGCTCGTCGGGCTCATAACCCGAAGGTCGCGGGTTCGAATCCCGCCCCCGCTACTTCGCCGGGTCGGAGCCCCGTTTGCTGATGCATGGCTTGCGGGGCCTTTTGCTTGGACCCAGCCGTTGTTTGACAGGGTAGTGTGCGTGTGAATGGCAGCGGCAAGATGAGGTGTTCAGTCGCATCTTCCGGGGTAGCTCAGAGGCCAGAGCGGGTGGCTGTTAACCACTAGGTCGTGGGTTCGAATCCCACCCCCGGAGTCTCGAATCGGAATTCCTGCGCTGGATACGGCTGGGTAGCTCAGGTGGTAGAGCACCGCGCTGAAAACGCGGGTGTCGGCGGTTCAAATCCGTCCCCAGCCACTCCGGATGGTGAAGGGGCGTAGCTCAACTGGTAGAGCACCGGTCTCCAAAACCGGCGGCTGGGGGTTCGAGTCCCTCCGCCCCTGTCCGGCCGGGCGCGATGGGACACCGGCTCGCGTAGCTCAGTGGTAGAGCGCATCCTTGGTAAGGATGAGGTCATGGGTTCAATCCCCATCGCGAGCTCCTCGATCAGGATGGACGACACGACGACCGCGGAGCGGATTTGCGTCCGTAGCTCAGCCTGGATAGAGCATCGGCCTTCTAAGCCGAGGGTCGCAGGTTCGAATCCTGCCGGACGCGTCGGGAACCGGGACGAACGGGGTCGGTAGGACCTGTCGCTTCCGGGCAGGAGGCCGGGTCTGAGCGCTTTTCGCCCGAGGGCGGAGGCCGGAGACGCCCCCATCGTCTAACGGTTAGGACACCACTCTTTCAAGGTGGAGATAGGAGTTCGATTCTCCTTGGGGGCATGCAGGACATTGGGGCCGTAGCTCAGTTGGGAGAGCGCCTGAATGGCATTCAGGAGGTCAGGGGTTCGATTCCCCTCGGCTCCATGAGTCCTTGGATCTCGCAGTCGAGGTCCACGAGTACCGGGCTCGGGTGGCGGAATTGGTAGACGCGCAGGATTCAGGATCCTGTGGGGGCAACCCCGTGAGGGTTCGAGTCCCTCCCCGAGCACTGTTCGTTTGCATTGGACAGCTCGGTCGCCGTCGCCTGGCGCCGTCCGGACAGACCTCAGGACCTGGTGACGCACCCTTCCGGGTCGCTGTCGCCACGCTCGGGTGGCGGAACTGGTAGACGCGCAGGATTAAGGATCCTGTGGGGGAGACCCCGTGAGGGTTCGAGTCCCTCCTCGAGCATTTCTGGAACGGTCCAGCGGAAGTTTCCGCTGCCGTCGGAGCGCCCGTAGCTCAATTGGATAGAGCGTCTGACTACGGATCAGAAGGTTGGGGGTTCGAGTCCTCCCGGGCGCATAGCCGGTCGTGACGCCGGATCGCTGGTTGGGCGCGTAGCTCAGGTGGTTAGAGCGCTACGTTGACATCGTAGAGGTCAGAGGTTCGAGTCCTCTCGCGCCCACTTGCTGAAGAGCTGGGGCCGTAGCTCAGTTGGGAGAGCGCTGCAATCGCACTGCAGAGGTCAGGGGTTCGACTCCCCTCGGCTCCACTGTCTGGCCACCATAGCTCAGCTGGTAGAGCACGTCACTCGTAATGACGGGGTCCGCGGTTCGAGTCCGCGTGGTGGCTCTGGATCGTGCGACCGATTCGCCGATTCTCTTGCCCCGTGGTGTAACTGGCAACACGCCTCACTCTGGATGAGGAGAGTCTAGGTTCGAGCCCTAGCGGGGCAACTTGGAAGGGTCGGGGTCCACACCGGTCTCTTCCGCTTTGGAGGGATGGCCGAGTGGCTTAAGGCGGCGCCCTGCTAAGGCGTTGGACTACGGTCCGCGTGGGTTCGAATCCCACTCCCTCCGCTTTCGGATTCGCAGGAAAAGGACGGGTGGCCGAGCGGCTTAAGGCGCACGATTGGAAATCGTGTGGGCGAAAGCCCACGTGGGTTCGAATCCCACCCCGTCCGCTCGAAGGTCGGAATGTGCGTGGCCGGCCGGTGTGTTCGTCCAGCGCGTGGTCCCGCTGACTGCGGATCAAGCCACCGACAAGCGCATCGAGAAGCGCACCGTCACTGCGAGCGAGGGAGCCTGACATGCCGTGGACACGTGAGCAGATGGCAGCGCGGGCGCAGCTCGAGC
>JARRPA010000029.1:0-9678 GCA_037383305.1 Gemmatimonadota bacterium
CTGGAATTCGGGGCGACGACCGTGCGCCTCGTCGGTCGAGGCGCGATCGGTCGATCTCGAGTTCCCGTGAACCGGGGGTCGGACGTCCTCACCGATCTCTGGTCCTGGGGCGGTCGGCTGGAACTGTGGAACCGGTTGTCCGAGGTCGAGCCGAGAATTCGTGTCGAGGCTTATACGGCACCGCAGGGCGACTATTACGGCGTCGGCGGAGGCCTGCGAGTCGCGGTCGGCGGAAGTCTGTGGGACCTCGACCTCAGCCTCTGGGAGACCCCGAACGGGTCGGAATTCCTGTTCGCTCTCGGACTCTTCCTTCCTCTCGGCCCGGACCTCGCACTGCGCGGCGATGGAGGGCGATATGCTCCCGAACCACTTCTCGACACCCCCGCGGCGGGCAGCGCGGGCGCCTTTCTTTCGTGGACGGCAGCGCGATTCGGAGACGACGAGCCGACGCTGTACCTCATCGAGGAAGGGGCTCCGGCGCACGTGAGATTTCATCTTCGGGCGCCGGACGCGACCGAGGTGAAACTGGTCGCCGAATTCCTGGCATGGGAACCCCTGCCGATGCATGAGGCCGACGAGGGCTGGGAGGTAGCGGTTCCGGTCGAGCCGGGGCTCTATCACTTCGGTTTCCTGGTGGACGGAGAGTGGCATGTGCCGACTGACGCCCCCGGGCGGACGAAGGACGAGTGGGGACGCGATCAGGCCACTCTCGTCGTGATCGAACCGTGACCCCGACAGGCCGGGATTCGTCTTTGGAGTGAACGCCCGTTTCGCGATGGGCCGTGTACTACGGACAGGACGGTGTCGAGATGTCAGCATCTTCGAAGATCTTCCGGATCGGGATTCCGGTCCTGCTCGCGATCGCGGTGGGATTCCTCCCGAAAGCAAGTCCAGCGATCGGACAGGAAGCCGGAGCGTCGGGCCCGGACCGCACGCGAGAGAGGTTGCAGGATGCGTTGCCGCCCGGCGATCTGGACCGGATTCGAGAGATGGCCGGCGAGCTCGGACGGGAGGGAATTCCCCCGCAGCTGATCCGGCGGAAGGCGATGGAAGGGATCGCCAAGGGTGTGCCTCCCGATCGAATCATCGGAGCTCTGGAGGGCTATTCCCAGCGGCTCCGTGAGGCCAATGGCCTGCTCGCCGCGAGTGGTATGGAGCGGCGCGATGGCGCGAGCCTCGTCGCGACCGCCGAGGCCGTGCGTCGTGGAGTGTCCCCCGAGGCGATCCGAACTCTCGCCGGTGATGCGGTGGGAAGGGGGAACCGCGGCGTGGCCGTGCCCATGCTCGTGCTGGGAGACCTGACCGAGGCCGGCGTGCCGACGGATCAGGCGCTCGAAGCGGTCCGTGAGGGGATGCGGAGGGGGACGCCGGAACAGGGAATGCTGAATTTTTCGGCTGCGGTCCGGCGCAGGATCCGGATGGGGGAAGACCCGACCGCCGCGTTCGACCAGGTCCGGGTCCGGGCCATGGAACGCATGCGGAACGACCCGACCGGGGCGGAAGTTCCTGCGGGATATGATGGACGGCAGCGGCCGCGCAATGCATCGCCCGTCCCCCCGGGGAGCGAGCCGCCTCGAGGAGCGGATGGAGGGATGAAGCGGCCCGGCACACACTGACCCTACCCGCGGAATTTTCGGAAGGGCGTTCCGCGCTGGCGTGCGGGGCGCCCTTCGCATATCTACCAACCGCGGTTCGAGACACGTTCCCCGGACGCATTCCTGGAGCGAAGCCGACATGGCACTGACGATCGGCCGGCGGAATGTCGCCCGGCACATTCTCTCCGGGCCGCGTCTCCGCGGCCTCCAGATCGGATGTCTCGCCCTCCTGAGCCTGCTGATCTCGGGATCGGCCGGCCCGGTCGGAAGTGCGCCTCGCGGCGGATCCACCGGCCCTCCTCGCGTGATCCTCTTCATCGCCGATGGGACGGGTATCGCGCACTGGACCGCCGGCGTGGTGGCTGACCCGTCGCTCTCGCTCTGGCGATTTCCGGTCACCGGACTCGTGGATACGCGGAACGTGGAAAAGAGGATCACGGACAGTGCCGCATCGGCGACTGCGTACGCCACGGGCGTCCTGACCTTCAATCGGTTCATCGGCATGGGGCCCGATTCCGTCGCTCTCGAGACGACAATGGAGCGTGCGGCCCGACGGGGAATGGCCACCGGGCTGGTGGCGACTTCCAGCATCGTGCACGCCACTCCGGCGTCCTTCGCCGCGCACGTGATCGACCGGGGCGAGTACGAGGAGATCGCCGCGCAGATGGCTGCCTCGCCGGTCAACGTCCTGCTCGGTGGCGGAAGGGGCTACTTCGATCCGGCGTCGCGCGAGGACGGAGAGAATCAGCTGGTCCCTCTCGCGCGAACCCGGCGATGGGTAACGAGCGCGTCCGACCTCTCGGACGTCGCCGACTCGGAGGTGCCGGGTCTCGTGGGGCTGTTCGCCGAGAACGCGATGCCGACCGCGGACCAACGACGCAGCCCGACACTCGCCGAGATGACGACGGCTGCTCTCAGGGTGCTGGACCGGGATCCCGATGGGTTCTTCCTGGTCGTCGAGGCGTCCCAGATCGACTGGCTGGCACACGACAATCAGTCGTTCGCCCGGGTCGCGGCCGAGGTGCTCGACTGCGATGCGGCGATCAAGGTTGCTCTCGATTACCTGGAGCGGCGATCGGACGCACTGGTGGTCGTCGTCGCCGATCACGAAACCGGCGGAACCGCGGTTCTCGAGGACAGGGACGGGTGGAGGCTCGGTTACGCATCGGGAGGCCATACGGCCGATCTCGTGCCCCTGTTCGCGGCGGGTACCGGTGCGATCTCCTTTTCGGGCCTTCACGGGGTCGACGAAGTCGGACGGCTCCTCGCCGCGCAGTTGTTTGCTCGGGAGACTTCGACTTCCGATTGAGACGCGGCCCGGCCCGCCGCGTTTGAGACGGGATCGCAACGCAGGTATCTTCCCGCCGCGCGCCCAACGCGCGCGTCAGATCGATCCGGAGTTCTCGGCGGATCGAACTGAACCCATCGCACGAATCGGGGGGGCTTTGAGCGAGAGTCTTACACCGGTCTACCTGGCCGGTACCGGGCACTATCTGCCGGAAGAGATCGTGACGAACGCGATGTTGTTCGACATGCCGTCAGTGCGAGCGGCTTTCGACGTCGAGAAGGCGCGTGGAGCCCTTCGGGGCATGGAGCCGGAGGAGGTCGCGGCTCTGGACGAAGTCGAAGTGTTCGACCGGTGGGCGATTCAGCTGACGGGGATCGCGGAGCGTCGCATGCTGCCGGACACGCCCGACGCCAGCACCGAGGCGATGCACGTGCATGCAGGCAACGCCGCCCTCGAGCATTCGGGCATCGACCGGGCAGAGATCGACCTCATTATCGCCGCTTCGCTGACGGCGCGAGAGGATGTCCCCAACGCGGCGTGCACCATCGCCGCCGGGCTGGATCGGCCCGATCTGCCGGGGTACGTGATGAACTCGGCCTGCGCGGGCTTTCTGCACGCCCTTGCGACGGCCTACGCGTTCATCGCGTCCGGCGGCGTCGATACCGTTCTCGTCACGGTGGGTGACGCGCTGACCCGGATCACGAACTGGCACGACCCCAAGGTTTCGGTCCTGTTCGGCGACGGCGCCGGTGCCGCGATCCTCACGTCGCGGCCATCTGCCGGTCACCTGCTGGGAGCCCCGGTCCTGGCGGGCGAATACTCACCCGATCACCTGAACATCACGGGGCTCGGATGGGGTGATCCGTTGGGTCCGGAGCACCGGCTGAGCATGGCGGGCGGCGCGAACGTGCTGCGCCAGGCGATACGCACCATGCATGACGTCGCCGACCGGGCCCTGGCGAGAACTTCCCTGGAGTGGAACGACATCGATGACGTCGTCCCGCACCAGGCGAACGAACGCATCACCCGGGGGCTGGAGAAGTCCCTCCAGTTGAGCAGGGGCCGGGTGCTTCATCGGATTCGGAAGCTGGGCAATCTCTCGGCTTCCACGGTCCCGATCGTTCTGGACGAACTGCTGCGCGGCGAGCACGGCGAGCTGCAGGATCCGACTCGTATCGTCCTCACCGCAGTCGGAGGGGGCTATGCGAGCGGGGCCGCGATTCTGGAATGGACTCCGCCGAACGGCTGAATCGGGCGGCATTCCCGTCGGTCGGCCGATGTCAGCCTGTCGGGGCCACCGAGACCGAGAGGATCTTCGGCAGATGTGATGCCACCAGGGTCCATCGGGAACCGTCCGGGCTCGCGTAGAGGTGCCCTGTCGCGGTACCGAAGTACACGCCGCACGGATCCCGCCCGTCGGTGTCGAGAGCCTCGCGCAGCACGGACACGTAGGCATGCGCCTGGGGCAGTCCCTCCGTTCGTGCCTCCCAGGATCGACCGGCATCCCGCGTCTCGTAAACGCGAAGCCGCGCCCCGCAGGTTACTCGCAGGTGGCTGGAATCTTCCGGAATCACCCACGCCCGATCCGGGTTGGCCGGATCCAGTCCGACGACGTACCCGAAGTCGCTGGGCAGGCCGGCGGTGATTTCCACCCAGCTCTCGCCGCCGTCGTCGCTCCGGTAGGTGCCGCAGTGGTTCTGCTGGAAAAGACGCGCGGGCGCCGAAGGATGGGACCGAAGGCAGTGAACGCATTGCCCCGACTCCGGGAACGGATCGGGCAGGAAATCGGCCCGTACGCCCCGATTGATCGTCGTCCAGGAGTCGCCCTCATCGTCGGATCGGTAGCAGCCGCCAGCCGAAAGAGCCACGTACATTCGACGCGCGCTTTCGGGGTCGGCCTGGATAGAGTGCAGGGCCAGGCCGCCTTTTGCCGGCTGCCAGCTGGCGCTCGACGGATGGCGCTCGAGAGACTCGATCCATTCCCAGCTTGCCCCGGCGTCGTCCGACCGGAACAGCCCCGCCGGTTGGACGCCGGCCCAGACCCGGCGCGGCCGATGGGCGGGGCCCGGCGCGACGTGCCAGATCGCCCTGACTTCACGCTCCATTTCGGCCGGATAGCGCGGACGAGCGGTAACAGGGTGCCAGCTCCGACCGCCGTCGTCGGTCCGGTGGATATGCGTACCCCATACATCGTGTCGGACGGCCGCCCACCCGTTCCGTGGATCGCGAGGGTCGAGCACGGCGTGGTAGATCTCGTATCCCTCGATGAACGGCCCCTCGATCTTCCACCGCCGACGGCCGGGGTCGGACCCGGCCACGAAAAGTCCCTTGCGAGTCCCGACCAGAAGCCGCACTCCGCTCACGCGAGCCACTCCGTCAGGGGTAGCAGCCGGATCTCTTCGCCGACGGGGATCGTGGTCCGGTCCTCCGGCACGATCGCGAGCGCATCCGCCGCGACCATCGACCGCAGAATGCCCGACCCCTGAGGACCGGTCAGCCGGGCCTCGAGACCCGATTCACCCTGCTCCACTCTCACGCGAAAGAAGTAAGTCAGCCCGCCCGGCGACGTGATCTCCTCCGCGGCGCGGGCCCGGATCGTCAGCGGCCGGAGCCGACCGTGCCCGGCGAGAGCACGGAGTGCCGGCCGCACGAACTGGTGAAAGGTGACCATCACGCTCACCGGGTTCCCCGGCAGCCCGAACACCGGACGTCCACCGAGCGAGCCGAAGGTGATCGGGCTCCCCGGCCGCATCCGGACGCGCCAGAATCCGTGTTCGAGGCCGAGCGCGTTCAGCGCGGACTTTACGTGATCGTGGTCTCCGACGCTGACTCCCGCCGACGTGATGAGTGCGTCGAAGGCCGGAGCCTGTTCGATCTTCCGTCGAACCGCATCCGCATCATCGGGGGCGATTCCCAGCCGCAGCGGCCGTGCGCCGGCCGACCGGATCAGGGCCGCCAGCCCGTACTCGTTCGAGTTCATGATCCGACGTCCGGCAAGCACCTCGTCCAGCTCGTCGAAGTCCGCCAGTTCGTCTCCGTTCGAGAGGACGGCGACGCGCGGCGCCGCGCGCACGCAGATCTCCGGCCAGCCCATCGCGGCGAGCGATCCGATGACGGCCGGCGTGACCTCCGTCCCTGAAGGCAGGAGCGTCTCGTCGCGTCGGAGGTCTTCCCCGGCTTTCCGAATATTCCTGCGCGCGTCCGTGTCTTCCCGGATCACGACGCTTCCTTCGCGGCCCCCGTCGGTGTGCTCGATCCGAATCACGCCCGTGGCTCCCTCCGGAACGGGCGCGCCCGTCATCACGCGGACGGCCGTCCCGGGAACCAGCGGCCCCCGGGGGAAAGCGCCCGCCGGCACCTCGTCCGACACGGGGAGCCGCACCGGCGCTTCCTCCGTAGCGCCCTCCGCGTCCTCCGCGCGGACGGCGAATCCGTCCATCGCGCTGTTGTCCCAGGGCGGGTGATTCACGCGGGACGCGACATCCCCGGAGAGCGCGCGGCCGAGCGCATCTTCGAGCGGCAGCGTCTCGGAAGGCAGGGGAGCGCAGGCCGCGAGCACCCGCTCGAGGGCCTCGTCCACGGACAGCCAGTCCGGAACCGCCGACCCGGCGCGGTGACCCGAGGCCTTCACGGACGATCCCGGTACCGGGGCCAGCCGGCGGCTACGGGCCGCCGGTACAGCGCGAGTTGTTCGACCAGCAAGTCCTCGAGTGCCACCGCCACATCGCCGGGCGCGTCGTAGCCGTTGAGAAAGAGCGAGAAGATCAGGGTCTCGCCGGCTCCGTCGCGCAGATAACCTGAGAGGGCGCGGACCGAAGAGAGAGAGCCGGTCTTGGCTCGGACGTTGCTTTCGCCCGGTGTGCCGAGCAGGCGCCGACGCAGCGTTCCATCCACGCCCGCGACCGGCATCGCCGCTTCGAAGATCGGGAAGTCGGGACGCCTCCACATCGCTCGCAGCAGACGGACCATCGCGTTCGGGGTCACCTCGTTGTAATGCGAAAGACCCGAGCCGTCTGCCAGAGAGATCGCTCCCGGTTCGATGCCCCAGGTGGCGAGCGTCTCCTCGATGACCTCGAGTCCCGCCTCGGCGGAGCCGCCGTCACCCGCTTCGCGTCCAACGGTTCGAAGCACCGTCTCCGCGACCTGGTTGTCGGAGGGTTTCAGCATGTCGGCGATCACTTCGGAGAGGGGCTCCGAGCGCAGCTCCGCGGACCAGCCGGCCGCGGAGAGAGTCTCCTGCGCGCCGGCTCTACGCACGCCTCCCGACACCGCTATGCCTTCGTTCTCCAGGCGGTCGGAGAGATAGTCGAGCAGGTAGAGTGTCGGGTGCGGCGTCGCCAGGTAGAGAGGCACGGAATCGGGACCGAGTGGCACCCAACCCTCGAGGTGCACGTCACCGCCCTCCGGTGGCGGCAGGAACCGGAGGCGGACCTCCGATCCGGGCGCTCCGGTGCGTACCCGGTTGTCGATCGGAAGCGGCGGGGATTCGCCCCGAAGTTCGATTCGCGCCGCGTCTCCGAGCTGTCGTCCCGGGATGTGCCAGGCGCGTCCCGTATTGGGGTGAAGCTGCAGTCCGCTGACACCGGCGGCCCAACCGGCGAACAGGTCATCCCACATCCAGCCCTCGCCCCACTGTCCTCCCTCGAACACCCTGTCGTCGCCCACCAGGTCGCCTTCGATCCGCCGGATCCCGGCCTCCCGGAGCCGCGGAATCCAGCCGGCGACATCCGATCGGGACAGGAGCGGGTCTCCTCCTCCCACGATCCACAGGTCACCCGCAAGGACACCGTCACGCACCGGTCCGTCGGCCACGAGTCGCGTCGTCCAGCGGTAATCCGGTCCGAGCGCATCGAGGGCGACGGCGGCGGTCACGATCTTCGTGTTGCTGGCGGGAACGAAGCGCTTCTCGGCCTCGTTCTCGAACAGCGTCTCGCCGGTCTCGGCGACCTGGACGGCCAGGCCTACGTGGGCCCGTTCCAGAGCCGGATCCTCGACGATGCGTCGGAGGCTCTCGGCGAGGTCGGCCGCAGATGCGGACACAGGTGCCGTCTGCGAGCCGCTCGGAATGATCGCCGATTCCTGGGCGCGGAGGCCGGACCCCGGGTCGAGAACCATGAGCGCGAGCCAGGCCGTCAGCAGGCAGCCCGCACGTGCGACACTCCCGTCAGGTCGATTCATCTCGGTCGTCCGTGGGTGAAGGTGTGGCCTCGTGGCTCCCGTCCAGGAGACGTTCGGCGAGGTCTCGGTCCTCGGGTCGGTTGACGTTCAGGAAGATGCGCGTCGGGTCTCCGAGACCCCGAACCGTTTCGAAGTCCAGAATGCGCAGCGGCACGTCGTCGAAGAAAGAGACGATCGCCCGCTCTCCGGAATCGAGCCTCCGTCGGATCGCTTCGCCGGTGCCGATGCCGTATGCCGCGCAGAGCGGCTCGAATCCGCGCGGTCCCTCGCTGGCGGGCACCACTACGCCGGATTCTTCCGCCGCCTCCGCCAACCGGACCAGGAGAGATGGCGAAAGGAAGGGCATGTCACACCCGACCACGAGCGCCGCCTCCCGGCCTTCCTCCTCCGCCCAGCGGACCGCCGTGAGAATTCCCCCGAGCACGCCCATGCCCGGCACCCGGTCCGGTCGAATGTCGATGCCGGCGTTCCGGTAGGGGCCCGGCTCGTTCGCTACGATCACAGACCGTGCGACCGCCGGTGCCAGCGCCCGGCTCGTCCTCTCCAGAATCGTTTCGCCCCCGACGCGCGCCAGTGCCTTGTGGGAGCCGAATCGACGGTTGGCTCCGCCCGCCAGGATTACGCCGAGTACCCGGCTCCGCTCTGCCATCAGTCGCGCCCGTAGCGTTACGGAGTCTCGCGGCGAGCCCGCCCTACGATCGAAACGCCCGCCGTCCCGGCGATCTCCACCGCGAGGTCCGTCGGGACCGAGATCGTGGCAGCCGCTCCGATTCCCGCCCGGGCCAGTTTTCCGGCGATCGTCGCCGAAATCCGGCCCGAAAGCAGAAACAGTGACGACGGACCGAGCGTTCCTTCCCGAAGGCCCGCACCCACGAGCTTGTCCACCACGGCGCTGCGGCTCACATCCTCGACGACATCCCGGACCGAGTCGTCGATCACGTGCGCGCCCGTATGCAGACCACCGCCGTGCCGTTTCTTGAGCGGCGTCCGCTCGAACATCTCCGTGAACAGCTCGCCCAGCAAGGACCGACCTGCCAGCGAGTCGTCCGGGGCCGGGTCCGGTCCGGACTCCGTCGTTTTCGCCCGTCGCGGGACGGGAGAGACCGACGACGGAGGGGGTACCGGAAACGGCATTGAAGGCGCAGGCCCGACCTCCCCCGTGCGCGAAGCGAACGCCTGCCGGACCCGATTCTCGTCACGGAAGCGGACGATCATCCTTTCGGGCGAGATCGGATCGAAGCGGGTCACGGCGACCGGCCCCTCGATCAGGCCTTCCAGGAACAGCCAGCCCAACGCGAGGTCCGTCACTCGCTCGGGCGTGCAGAGCCAGCGTGCCAGGCACGTACCGTCCGGGAATTCGAGTGCTACGACGGACTCGGGTGGGGCGGGTGCGACATCGGTGGCCATCAGAAGTAATACGAAAGCGTGGCGCTGAGCTCGAGGTTGTTGGTCCAGAAGGACTCCTTCGGTGCTTCCACACCGCTGTCGAGAAAGTTCGCGAGGTTGGGGAGAAAGAAGAACGCCTCGGGCGACTTGAATCGCCAGATGTGATCTCGGAACTCGGCACCGAGCCCCAGCCGATCGGAAATGTCCCACTCCACCCCCACACCTACGCCG